>JAATVS010000145.1 GCA_014523695.1 Nitrososphaerales archaeon TH5895 | reverse complement strand
CGCGGCATTTTTCTATGGTTTTTTGGCCCAAAACACCTTTTTTTGACTTCTAAAGACCTTTTTTGATATGTATCCCACCATCTGCGCGCATCTTTTGGTAGGTTTACCTCATTAATTAGACCCTCATCACACTCTAATTTATGACTACAACCCTCACATTTCCAATTATATCGGTCATCAAATCGTACATGACGTACCAATTCTGGCCTATTTAGTTCAATTGCATCCTCAATATCCCTTGTTTCAAGTATTAATCGACGTTTTGTATTGTTCCTCCATTCTTCTGTGACCTTAACATCAAATGCACGGAATGGATAATTCTCATTTTTCAACAAAACATATAGTAATTGTCCTCTTGGCGCGTCAGTAATTGTCATATAATACGCAACTTGGTAAAGATGTGAAGGTTGAGGACCATAGTACAACTCTTCTTTGTTCATACTTTTGATGTCGATGAATAGATCAAGTAGTGTATCTTCAGTCTCAGATGTTGCCTTTATCTCATATTCTTGTAATTTTCCCGTCGGATATTGCTCTACTCTGATTGATTCCTCTTAGTTCTTCAAGGGTATGACTACTATTAGAAATTGGACCCCATACTCCGACCGTTTTCTTCATCATATCTACCTTAGATATGACATAGAAAGTAGGATTTACATAGGAAAGATATTCTCACAAGAATCGGTTTGTATTTGGGTAAATCGTCACAATTTACCACTTCTACTATCCTTTTAAACAGGGTTTAGAATGACCTAAATCTTTGGTCATTCCCCATATACAGTACTGGAGCACTTTACTATTTTGTCATCACATATTAATTGTTTCCTAACTCTAGCTGATTGAGATAAGATCAATAAAACAAGAATTTCAACAATATCAAGATAAAATGGCGGGATGAATCTAAAACCAATAAATCTAATGTAGCCTCTATCAGTAGTTAGAGCTACAAAATGTTATCAGAAAAAAGAGGGTTAAATCAAGAAAACCTTGTTGATACAAGTATCCTTTTGGATGCAGTAATTTCATTAATCAATACATTTAAACATGCTGGCCATAATCCTCCAATAAATATTCGAGTTGATAAGAGGGCATTCGATAAGTTATTAGAAGAAGCATCAAAGCTATATAGTAGTATTAACGTAAAAAACTCAATTACAAATCAAGGATTTTCAATAGCCGACAGTATAAATATTGTTCTTGAGGGAGAGAAAAATAAAGAAGATAATAAAGATCATTATGACTTTCAGGAACAAAAAGACCAACAGCAACCAGTAGATGCAACCAAGGAGTATCAAGCATTTCCTTCACTAAATCATGATCAAAGCCAAATCTTACCTGCTACAGCTACAAAATATGAATGTGTAGAATGTAATGCTATATTTGACACTCCTGCTGGCCATAGAAAACACCATCAAGCATTTCATGAGAGTATAGAAGAGCCAAAGGTAACGGAAAGAGCAGAAATTTAATGCCCCTATCATATTCCCTTTGTCGAAGTCGATAATCATAAGGTAATGTCATATGATTAGAATTATCTGACTCACACTTGATGCCTAAAGAACGCATGCTTATATTCAAACCCAAGATCAGTTATCACGTTCCAAGCAAATCAATAAGGGCAACGCCTTGGATCGCATTAGAAGGTTGCTAGAAGATGTAAAAATAATGATTCCACATGTCCCGATACTACTAGTGATTACAAAAGAATTTCTCACGTGAATAGATAGTTAGAGATATCTTTATGTTCAATTATCATAATCTATCATATAGAATGGCCAAATTGAAAAGTAAGGTTCGAAGAAAAAGAAGTGCGTTAGGAAAACATGGAAAGGCAATAACACCAGAACATGTGGATACACTCCTAAGATTAGCAGACCAATATAATACAAGCTATGATTTTGAGGCATCACAATGGTTTTGGAGCAAATTACATCAAAATGAAATTCCCTCTACAATAGAGGAATTCGAGAATAAGTACCCTCAAGGAAGTAGAGAATTTCAATTATTTGAAAGATTCACTTCAAAGTTTGAATTAGCAGGATTACTTATCGAATATGGATTTCTTGCTGAAGACCTATATTACAATAGATACGGTGGATTGCAAGCAGAATGGGAGCGAGCTAAACCGATTATCTATGGGATAAGAAAACAATGGAATGAACCAAGATTTAGGGAGAATTTTGAGCTTCTTGCAAAGAGAGGACGTGAGTGGTTAGATAGGCATCCACCTAAAGTAAATGTAGAAGAATAATCCGCCCGTCCCTAGTCTACATACATGAGCAAATGCCATCAATGTTGTTGTTACTGTCTATTTAGAACTGCACATCTAGTGTACTGCATACAATTATTTAAAAAGAGAATTTAATTGACATTATGAACTTAGATAAATGATTATGACTGACTGCCATTTGTAACTGTTATATAGTTTAT
>JAATVS010000144.1 GCA_014523695.1 Nitrososphaerales archaeon TH5895 | reverse complement strand
GCTCGATGTACATTTTTTTTGGCGATTAGGCGGGCCCTTTTTAGTTTTGCCAATCGATCGTAATACCGTTTGCGAGTTCCAAAGTCACTTACCGTTGGATGTCGATGTTCAATAATCATCTGAAGCATTTTGACGCAGTCCTCATCACGTAACAGGGAAAAAATGTCTGATGAGATGTAAGACATTAAATTCTTGTGTTTAATATCAAAGTCAGAATATGAGCTTGATCCTTGGTCGGGCGTTGTCTGCAATCCATACAGTGATCGTACCCATTATGTCTGTATTATCAAATAGCTTACCCTTGGGAATAGTCCATGAGTTTGCCAATAATAAGTAAATAGTTTGTCAGACTTAAATACTATTCAATTGAGTGATAGTTCAAGGACATGCTAAGATAAACCTCTCTTTGAGAGGCGAAAAATGAAGTATACGATTAATAGTAGACTAGTTGGTCAAAATGAAGTATTGGGCGAACTGGCGAACCCAGTTTATCCATATCAATTTGATAGTGTTGAACTATCTATGTGAAGTCTATGACCACATCCCATTTCTACAGGCTTCGTTGCAGTAAACGTCAAAACACCTGTATATGGTACTCCATCTTTTCTTAATGGGAAAATACCCGCTGCAGCATGAAGTTTTTCACCTGTTGATAATGACAAATGAGTAGGTTCCTCTGAAGCAATTATTCGACAGTGCACTATTGTCAGCACGGGAAATGTTAAACTGGTCATATTGTTAGTAGAAATAAATGTGGTATTAGCCGTAATAATTGAATTAGTTGATTGCGCTAAGGCTTGAAGCGGAAATGATTGCTCGGCATCACTTAACGTAGTTACCAATAGCTGTTACTGCGGAAATCACAGCAAAAAGCAGTTATGTGTTCATTTTCGGGCATCTTAGAAGTGTGGAATATAAAATGATTTCAAATTCTTTTGGTTCTATATATTAGAGTTTCCGCACCAAAAATCCAAAAAATTCGCTCGTGTGTTGTGAACAGTATTACTAAGTATCCAAAGTGGCTCTAAACTAAAGCAGTTTCAAACCGATAGTAATATACTAAACTACTCATCCAATCTAACTCGTTGATCAATATCCTAGTTTTGGGCATTGTAGTATTAATAGCTCTTGTCATATCAGCTACACTAACCGTAAATCCAATATCGCAGGCACAAATTGAAGGTTCAAAAGCAAAACGCAGCCTCTTCCAAGCGGCACCTATCGCTATTTCTGGAGAGAACGTTTACATCGTGTGGTTCAGTGATAAGAATATGCCAAATAACAATTCAGAAGTATTTTTCAGAGCTTCTACTAATGGAGCGGCAACGTTCGGAGATAAGGTCAATCTAAGCAATACGACGACTACAGATTCAACTGATGCAGAGATAGCAGCAGACGGAGATGAGGTGATAGTAACATGGTGGGAAAGAAATCAAACCAGCAATGAACCGGTTTTCAGAGCTAGCGTCGATAACGGATTAACATTTGGACCGTTGTTGAAACTTGGAACTAATGGGACTATTAGCGGGAATTACTAAATAATATCTTCGTTTTTCTTTTTGTAACTAGTTTGTACCGTCTGGATTAGATACAGGTGAACGACTGAATGCGCTTCTTACATCTTGTATCGGGGGCGTTGAAATAGTCGACGTATTGCTTAAATAATAATGGTTCCATTAGTTTTCCAATTGTCCTTGCAGCAGTTCTGCCAATAAGGAATCAACAGCTGGTTTAAATGTTTTGTAAAAGAATTGTAAATAGTATGAGCGGTGACGATAAAGTATTCTGTCCACAGTGTCTAAGGGAAGGAAGCAGGAGCAAGGTAATATTATATCCAGGCCAAACTATTCCAAAGATGAAGTATACTGACGGATACTGGAATGAGTATGGGGATTTTATTGAATTTAATGCTGAGATTAAGTTACCGTGGTATATCTGCAGTAATGGACATGTCACTCCACGCAGTGAGCAAGATAGATAGATTATGGATACCTACAGATTTCAAATGTGTGGCTTAGAATGTTGAAGAAATAAAGTGGGCAAACGATTCTAGTCTGAGGAATGTTAGAAGAGGGGAATAAAGAGGGGAAAAAATGGAAGAGAACTCTATTTATGCTTGTGTTCTCGGTCTTAGGCCTTTGATGGTTGGTTTTATTTTTTCTCCAGTTCTGAAACTCGTTTCTCCAGTTCCAGGACGTTGCGGTTTGTCTCGGTTAGTTCTTTAGTAAGGCTAACAACTAACTGACCTAGCGTATCTATTTCACCATTGTGTTCAACCATATGCAGTTGGTGGGATTTGAGGAGAATATTTATCTATCGCGTTCATTCTCGCATCCGAGATTAGTGCTGCCAAGTCTGCAGCATAAGTGAAGACATTGATCCCTCCATCTTCTCTAGTTTCATTTCACGCTTTAATAAAAACATCATACCTTAATTTGCTAACATGTATGGTAGAGCATTATTTATCATCTCCGTTAGGTCTTGATTCGAGGCTGGCCATCGCTTCTTTGCTTTGAGTGAGTCCGAGCCTTCTGGCACTTGCGCAATTCTCTCATCCTCTACAGATGGTATACTACGTGACGACTCATTTGTCTAGCATTGACCTTTGCATGAGCTTCGTTCCTATTGTTTTTCAGGTGTCACTAGACTAGCCTTAACAAGCCCTTCTCCATATTTAGGAACTGAAGTATACATGGAGGTCCCTTTCCATCGTCGATGAACTGCCTTCGCCAATCTCCAATGGCGCGGAAAACGAGGTTTTCCTGCTCGATATTTTTTTTTACCTTCTGCAAGAGCCGGGTTCAGGTTAATTATTCTTGAGTCAATATGTCCATACGTCCATTGGTTCTACAGATCAGAATCCGATCTACGTCGTGATTAAATGTTATACTTCTAATTTGAATTAGAGATAATAACGACTCCTCTTGCTATTCCATTTCTTGTCAAATCAGGTATTCTTTCACCTTCTGTAATGAGACCAGTAATGTGCAGTTCAATCTGATATTGGCCCTCTCCAGGAAAAATGAGTGTTTGAGTGTCTGTTGAGTTTACAGCCAGTAATTGTTCCTTGTTGATGACCTGAGTTCCACTGCCATTCAATATTACTAGATCATACATTACATCAGCATTCAGGGGACCCCCAGAAAATGCGTCAGTAAAATTAAATGTAACAGTAGAATTCGAATCAGGTAACAAGGGAACGGGCGACCATGAAACAGATGCATGTAAACCACCGGTATCAGAAATCAGATCTGTAGATGAGGACTGCTGCTGTTGTTGTTCTTGTCCCTCTGCGGGCTGACTAATCTCAGTCGTATTTAATACAAAGCTCATAACACCTGTTTGATTATTGCTGTTGCCGCCATTGTCACTGACGGTATCGGATGTGAATTGTTGTAGTTGTTGTTGTTCTAGCTGTAACCAATTTTCAGCTAATTGCACAATATCATTCTTGTTTATCAAGTAATGAAGGATAACCGAATCTGGGTCGGAAAACGGGTCAACGGCTAACGATCTTCCAGTGACAGGATCGCCATTTACTGTAGCATTAAAGGTGCTGTCCCCAAATAGAGCCTTGGGAAGCTTGATTTCCTCGTGCACAAAAATAGGGTTGTCTGTAAGACGAGTTATATTGTAGTAAAACGGCATAGCCCAGGAAAATGACCCTGTCTCTGAATCAAAATTAAAGTCTTGTACTTCATCATAATAAGAGATTAAAGTGCTATTGAATGTCTTCCCATTGTACTGGAGATCTTCAAAGTTGTAAACATCTCCTACACTAAGAAAAGCCTTTGATAAACATCTCCTCCTGACTTAGATTGCAAAGATATTCCAGATAAGGATTTCAATGTTAGATCACCGGATCCGCATAACTTTGATGGTGATTCTAATGGTATAGGCTGTGAAACATAATCTGCAGCAGCCTGCCAGACTTTCGCAGTTAATGAATGTCTCTATAATGAACCAGTAAACTCTTGTCTCATAGCGGTGAATTTTTTTTTATGCTGGGCTACGCTCTTGAAATAAAGTGGGTAGCGTGAGGAGGGCTGTCAATTAACCATTCAGTTCGAATCTGTACTAAGAAGGCTGAGAGGTAGCTTTTATCACAACAGAACCATAATCAGGGCATTTTTATCCTTCGTTTCTTAGCTGGTTACCATTTTTATCGGTGATGGAGAATACGGTACCCAAGACAGGCAATCCTTTGAAATGGTGTTCTGTTTTGACTGGATCTACATTGAGATTAAGCGCGTTGCCATTGTTGAGGTATATGACCAGCGGCATGTCTTGATAGCGAACGTCCTCGCCCGTGGTTATGTTAGCATTTCCCATGAACGCGGTATAGTTTTCGCTCCTCAATACGATATTACTTTCTGTCAGATGAGGTATGGACTATGACGATATAGTGTTTGGAACAGGATTTGGACACATTAGGAGTTTGAATATAGGGTGAGGGATTATTGTCAAGTAATGGTTATTGATATCAACAATAGTTTTGGATAAATGATCAATAATAATCATGCAGATATGTACTACTACATGATATATGAATAAGAGGATATCACAAGATCAATAATAGGAGAAAAAAGTGTAGTAGG
>JAATVS010000143.1 GCA_014523695.1 Nitrososphaerales archaeon TH5895 | reverse complement strand
GAATCGACTGAAAAATTCAAATTGCCGGCACGTAGACCTAGTTTATATCTACTCGAATTTTGCTCTAAATGCGTTTTATCAATTGTTCTGCAGAGATTGGCTTCTTTATGAAATAGCCTATACTCTTGAGTGGATGCACTTCTCAGCTCAGCTTGCCACGCAGTTACGCCGTATAGCAGGTAGGTGCCGCCATTTGTGTTAATAGGACTCGGAATATACATTTTGATTGAAGCGTTCCTAGTTCAAACGGTCGCAAACTGAATATTAATCGAATATGTATTTAGGCTATTTCTGCAGTGCTAGCGATAGAAAGAATGATCATGCTTTGTCAGTTTAAATCTTTTGTGGATGATTAATGGGTAGATACAACTTTCCAATCATGATTTCAAGTTAGGTGGAGGTGGTGGAAGTGGGGGAGATGCCTTCAAGAGATTTTGAATACGCCCTTAGGCCGTCTAAACAACTCTTGGGTTCTGTTACCTTATGACATAGAGAGAACATTCATGTCGAATAATTTCACACGGTAGTAGTCCGCTCTCAAAGAGCTGGTATTAGTTGGCAATGACAATCTGACTAAGTATCAATAGATTTTATATCACGCTATGGATGCATTTTTGAATGCAGCACATCGGGGGGCAAAGGATGGAAAACATCTCCACTATCTCCACTGTCTCCATTCTAAATTTAATTCCAAATATACCCAGCATTTTGGTGGAAAAGGAATCTTAGGTACTGTCTTCAACCCTGCCGATTATTTCCATAACCGGGAATTGCAATATAAAACTAAAAGACCATAATGCATAATGCATAAGGCTAACATCCGACATCCAAAGCGAAGTATTGAATGACGCTATACTGAAGGACAAAGAAATTCAGGAAATAGACCTAGAAAAAATAATGAAGGATGGTATGACAAGGGCAGGACAAAAGAAATAGAATTAGACGATAACGACGGCGAGGATGACGGTCCCAATAAATTTTATTTACAAGTCCAACTAACTATAATGTTCTTGTATAGGCTCATTACTTCACTTATCTTCGTTTCATTCATGTTTGCTTTGATTATGCCCCAAATCGTCTCATCTCAAGTACAATATCTAACGTATAGCAATCCAGATTACAACGTCAGTATGCATTATCCGAGTGAATGGACACCTTCAGAAGTAAATCTAGGCCCTTACCAGGTTGTCAGGTTTGTGGCTCCATTGGTTGAGGAGGAAGAAACACCGACATCAATTGTAGTATTCACACCTGCTACCTTAGCCGTAGCAGTTCGGCCTCTCGATTCATCGAATATTACTAGAGCTCAATTTATAGATCAGTTTCTAGATCAGACCTACGATTCTCCGTCATGATTTAGGATCATTGAGACATCCAATACGACATTAGGAGGCATGGAAGCAGAGAGAATTGTGATGTATGACGGTTCAACTACCAAAGTGATGCGAACAATTGCTGTGGCAAACAGTACTGCCTATTCAACAAAATATGCAGCTGAGCCAGGGAAATTTGATGAGTATTCACCAATAGCACAAACAATGTTTGATTCATTCACACCATCCTCTACTGTTGAAAATTACCATTACCCTTCTTATTTTGACTTGGTATGATGCAGATCCATCAATCAAGAAAGTTTTAATGATTGCCTCTTAATAGTTAAACAAGTCATCGAAAAGTCCTCTCCTTCTATGTCTGTTATTATAATAGTAGTCATCATACTCTCCATTTCTATAATGGTACTGGTTAATATGTTCGTCTTCGTAGTTGCTTTGGATTTTGGCTATCTTATCTATCTCACCTCTATCTAACCATACTCCCTTGCAGGAAGGACAGTAATCAATATTGACCTCGTAGTTTTGCATTGGTAACATTTGAGTTGAACAATTTGGACATTGCATGTCTGATATATATCGCCACTTCTGTCCTTATATAGGCATGTGTAGTTTAAATATTATTTGAAATAGACTGGTAGTTTGGATGATGAAATTGGCCTTACTGTTTTAGTCGAACTCTGCTCATCACATCTCAGAAGCTTATATATTTAGGCCTTTTAATAGTCAGGTCATGAAAACTGTCCAGGTTTTAATCTTGATCATTATCGCGGTATTCATAATTGTAATGTTCGCGACGTTCTCGTTCTTCTTTCACCTTTTCTTTATATTCCCTACTTCCCTAACGCCTGGGCTGGACGGACAAGAGGTATTCTTATCTTCCATTATTCCGAGGCCATAAAAAGATTAGAGTGACGCCCTTCATCTCTCATGCCTATTAGCCTTCCTTTTTTCCTGAATCCTTTCTGTGTCCTTGACCTGAGCTTGAGTTAAAAATGGACTCGCAGTTCTTATAATTGAATTCTAATATACTCGATTTAATGGCAAAAATGCAAAAGAAGAATCTAAATACATCACCTGATGAAACAAGAACATTTAAGAAAGGCAAGATTGAACTTGCAAACTTTGGTGATAATACAATCGACCGAGGAATATTAGAACCGGGTTGGAGTTGGGAAAAATGTGTGAAACCTATTGCGAAAACTAGTAGTTGTCAAGCGCCGCATACCCAGTACATAGTTTCCGGCAGAATCAAGGTGGTTATGGACGATGGTACTGAAGAAGAATGTGGGCCTGGTGATGCTGCTGGGATTCCACCTGGACATAATGCTTGGGTTGCTGGAAATGAGCCCGTAGTTGCAATTGATTTTACAGGTCTAAGAGAATACGCAAAGAGTTGAAGCAGTTACCACGTCCCTCATTTTTTGATAAACTGAATGAGCTTAGCATAGGTAATATTGATTGATTAGTTCTATATCTGATCCCTCTAACAGATACACATATTTTTATAGAAGATTATCTTGTATATGATCGGATTCAACTGTATCCGCTAGATTGGATACCGTATCCCCATGGACTTCAGTAGCAGGATCTGTTTTAGCCCGTAAATCATCCATCCTCCAATACTATTGTCATATAGTGCCATAATACTGTGAAAAAAGGTAGAAATTATTGCGTCCATGAATATTTTAAATCACATATCCATGAATATTTTTGTGGAGCGTCATTACCGCCATAATCTTCGTATAGTTGCAGGTTTGCATAACTTCAACATGTAGTTTCGTTCAATTGTTGATCCAACTACAGAATTATCTTGAAGTTTAAACCTTTGAATGGTGGAGCGATATCTACCATTAATTCAACTAAATTCTACGTCACTAAGATCCATGGAGTTGTTATATCCACTCTCTCTCAATTGATTAATTGTCTTGCT
>JAATVS010000142.1 GCA_014523695.1 Nitrososphaerales archaeon TH5895 | reverse complement strand
TCTGGTACACCAGATTCTTCTAGTATCTCGACAGCTTGATTTTCCGGCTCCGTTTTTGGGGGAACTAGTTTAGTACGGCTTTGCCTTGACATATCGAATATTCATCAAAAATGATTATTATGTGAGCTAGGACTTGTAGGTAGGGGAGAGTGGTGTACGCGTATATTCTCTGCTATTTTCAGTCTTGTACATGTAATGGAATCATTTCATCCGGCTTGTGTATTATCAATGATTCTCTCTTCGCTAATTCCATAAATAGTGCAAATACAGTTGGGAGTGCAATATGATTGCCTAATCTTTTAACCAGACCTATGGAACGCTAGTATGTATATTAGATATTATGTACTTACCATGAAGAAATGAGACAAATTAGACTCACGAGTTTGTGAGCGAGCCAGTCTAATAAAAATCTGAGTATTGCTGCATTCACACTCAGCAATAATAATTCGGGTGATTATTTACTGACCTAGCATGCTTTTCGCTTGATCGCCGAGTTGCCCTAAGACTCCACCTGATTGATTACCAGTTTGATTACCAGTTTGATTACCGTCTGTGTATTGTCCTACTGCACCGCCTATTTTTTCTTTAGCTTGTTCGCGCATTTGACTCAAATCTTGAGCTATAGATGGCTGGATAAGCTGACTGCCAATTGCGAAAGAGCCTAGAAGTACTGCTGCTGAAATTGCAACTAAGAGTATTTTTCTCTCGCAATGTTCTTGATTTTTCATCATTATAAGATAGCGGTAGCTGTATTTATTTTGATCCCATTAAGAAATGTTAGATAACCCTATGAAGATGAAAGACATCGTATAAAGTTCTGGCTTCGAGCTAATATATACTGATACAGACGCAGTTTTTTGAAGAAAAAATGCAACGAGAAACGACTATGAAGCAATACGAATGAGCTTATTAAAGAAAGAAACTGGGTTGGAGATGACTTTAGAATTTCACTATAGATTCTTGATGTTACTATACATAGAAGCTGATGACAAGATGAAGGCTCGAAAACATTACTATGAACTTACATATGATAACCAGTTAATTACAAGAGGTATAGACACAAGAAGACACGATTCTCCGGCATTCATAAAAGAGTTTCAGATAACATTACTATCCAAGTTATTTGATTGTAATAACTATGAAGAAGTTCTAACAAATGGATATCAAAATGCACTCTTGTATATTACTCAAGTATTGACAAACTCATGAACGGTGGGATAGAAATAACTGATCTGGTTATCTCCAAGTTACTACGACAAAATATAGAAAAATATAGAAGTTTATTTCCACATGTAGCAGCAGCCATTAGATTAAATATTTCTGGAGTTATTGCTGATAGGGGAGATAATATACAGTATGTATACACGGATTCGAATCATGCTGATCCGCTGCAACGAATAACCCCCGCCAAGCTAATCTCTTCTGAAGAGTATGATAGAGAGAAATATTTAGAAATGTTACTCGATTCTCCTGAGGCCGTATTGTCAGTATTTGGATTTAATAGGTCATTATATGGATTTGATAAAAAAAAGGCCTACCACTGGTGGAATGAGATTTACCAACAACGCGAGAAAGACATCAAATCTGCAAAATCAGAATTATGAAAATGATTGAGAGGGTGATGAGTCATTAGTTTATTTCCAGACGAAGATATTCTTACTAAAGAAATAGAGACTTGGAGAGGTTTTATAGATAAGCTTCCGACAGATGAAGATAAATCTATATTGACAAAGCTATTGAACGATTGTTACAGATATTCTATTGCGATAAATAACCATTCTCAAATGCATCCTTTTTCCTCAGAGTCTTTAATCATGTCGTTGTTATTGTTACAACATAAACTCATAAATCATCTGAGTCGATGATTCAATCTGAGCAGATGGATAATTGACTAATTCATCTCTATTCGCAAAAGAATTTGGATGAGTTTGAAGCTGACGATTATAACAAATTCAGCGATACTCTATAATCACGAAGTTTAAGATGGGTTGGTGAGATGAACCGTTTAAACATATGGGTCGTAGTTCATCGCTTCTGGTGTAAAACCAGTATAATCGACTAAGAATCACTATGGTGACTAAGATAACTGATGCGAGAGTGATTTTCTGAAACTTTTTCATTATTTTCTACACCAGCTATAGGCAAAGTTCTTTGTAATACCATGGCCAACCGCTGTATGACAAGATATAGAGACTTGCATCTATAATAAATGAACTATATACAACTGTATATCGGGCACTATATATATCTGTGTGTCCATATACCGAGTATGAACTGCAAAAAAGCTCTCAAATGCGGAACAATTGCCAGTAAGAATTCTATATTAACCCTAACCATCGCAGCAGTAATGCTTGTAGGTAGTATTGCAATAGTGACATCCAGTGTAATCCCAGCAGCATTGGCGGACAAAGGCGGCGACCCGAACAACAAAGGCCCATCACAAGAAAACGCAAAAGAAAGAGATTTAGACAAATTCGAAGACTTATCAGATGACAATCCCAATAATGATAATGGAAAAAAACATGCACATGACAACTTGCATAACGGCAAGGGGGTAGAGGGGAATTCCCATGATAGGTGCGACGACCCTGTGGTTGCGTGTCCGGTACCCAAATAGGTCACTCATCTTTGACTAAGATGGGTCATGATTTCTATAGGAAAATAACTATGGCCGATGCTGATGGCGGAAACAGCGGTAACTGAGATGTAGGTGGCATCAGCATTCGGGAGTGGACGAGAATTGAGTAGAACTAAACTGATTGCAATGGTTAGCTTGGCGATAACGATAATAACAATGATAACATCAATTCAGCTACCATTATACGCGTCATCAACAACTGAAGATGATGGTTGGGTTGAGGGTGATTATGAGGGAAGTCCAGAAGAGCAAGAAGAACAAGCACAAGAAGATTGGGAAGACGCTGGCAGACCGGGAGATAATGATAATGACGATGATAATGATAATGATGATAATAATGAAAACCAAGACGAAGAGACACAAATATGTCCAGATGGATCAGTACTACCCGTAGATCAAGAATGTCCACAATCAGAACTACAAATATGTCCAGATGGATCTGCTGTGCAGGCAGATGAAACATGTCCATTAGTAGCAGAAAATCCAAGTTTGATTACATGTTTCGATGGATCATCTGTGGCAACACTAGCAGAGTGTCCGCCAATACCAGAATCAGAAATACCAGACCCAGCTTTTGCGCCTGGTTTCTATGCGGAGTCGGTACCAGAAACACCAGAAGCTCTTCCAATATGTGACGGAAGCTTTCAAGATTGTATAACACCAAATGGGGATTTCTGTGGAGCTGGAAGCGGTGCACATGAATGTGAATGTAATGATGATATGAGTGATTGTCCAAATCAGTCATTACAAGAACAAAAAGAATGTTATGATGGAATTATTGTAGTAGCTGATCAATCATGTCCCCCCCCCAAAAGATCCATCGCCATATTGTAACACACCCGCCGCTGAAGACTCAAAAAGCTGTTGGGATGTTAAAGATTATAGTCAAGACACCGGACTGTATTCATGTAACGATGGAACGCATAAAGCTGATTGGAAAGATTGTGTAGACGTCAGCACCGAATACAAAGATTTCTGTAACAAGAATCCGAAATGAAAGAATGCTACCCTAATCTAAACAATACAGAGAGAAATAATGGCGAGAAAACTAAAGTAGTTCACGAAACAACGGTGATTCAGAGCGCAACGGCAACGGCAACGGCAAATACAAATGCAGCCGATGTATCGAATTGTAAGCTTGACGGCAGCGCAGATGGAATACTACAAAAGTTTGATTCAGTTAAATATCAAGCATGTGGACTTTTTACACACGCCCAGAAAGCTTACTCTGATGGATTTGTAATGGGATGTACCCAAATCGGTAACACACAACTAATCTGTCAAGCATTAGCGGATACCAGTGAGTTAAATATGAAAACTCAACTGACGCAGACGCAGACAGCGATACAACCAACACAGGCAATACAACCTGCAACAATAGGAGGATAAGAGATGGAAACTGTAGCTAGTTATAGACGGTTCATGGACATGCAATGATTGTATGATAGAAGAGAAACTTTCTACCGCCTCATTAAACCACGATGACAGTAATAGCGTGCATCATGAACATATGGGAGTTGCAAACAAATCTGATGTATCTCCTAATACTCCAAAGGCAGATGAAGCCAATCAATTACTATAACAAACAGACTCTCATAGAGGAGTGTAATTCTAAACTGGTAATAGCTAAATTGTTGTATGATATCTCCATCGATCTGTGCTAATGCCGTCAAAAAATCATATTTGTGAATTTGCTATCTGAATTCTGACTTGCCTCGACTAACGGACAGACTACAATGTCTCAGTAATGACGTAATAAACCTAGAAGATAAAAAGAGAAATTTGATGAACGAGCTGATACTCTGGAATGCCCAGCTGTCTGATCTTGGTAATGCTGTCGACATTAAAAACCAACAACTAAAGCGAATGAGCAAATAAATGGCAATAGACACAATTAGAACAGTTTTGACAGTGACAGGTTTTATTATGTTAATATATAAATTCATATTACCACAATGCCTACCTATTACGACTTTTAATGGGTTACGGACAGAACACGGGAAGTTCCTCAAAACCTGTAGAAACAGGTAAAGAGTACACAGTAGACATAACTGATAATGGTAGTGCAGGAGACGGTATCGCACGAATTCAAGGTTTTATAATCTTTGTAAAACATGCAAAAGCCGGATACAAAAGCGTAAAGATTAAGATTAATTCTGTAAAAGACAATTTTGCTACTGCAGAAATAGCACCAGGTTCCATATATCATCAGATGTAATGTAGTCCCAGAGGGTATTACTGATTCAATCCCAAAACTTATAACAATTTACAGGTAGGGGCACATGGATGGCGCGCTCTTGTTAGGATTAGCTAGTTAGTTGATCTTAATTAACTATGGAAATGGGATTAATGAAGGTTCGTTGTCACTGGACCCGCCTTCGCTATTGCTCGAATCTTCATCGTCATCTCTGTCAGTATCAGAATTTTCGTCTATACTATTTTCGGAATCGTCATTATCGTTATCATTATTGACATCGGTATCTGTTGTACCCAGATCTCCATCAGTCATCGCATCATCCAGGTCTTTGGATGTAGGTAAAATATCTGGAATTATCAAAGGTGTTTCAGTATTGTCAGAGCGTGAATTATCTATGATTCCGGGATCAGAGGTAGATGAAGATGGTGATTCCTCGTCACAATTAGTTAAATTAGTTAGATTAAGAGACGGGTCACATAAGATAGTGCTGCCATACAGTTGGACCGGCGACAGTAGACATGCTATTAAAAATAATGAAAAAATAAATAGAACAGAATTTAACACTATCAAAGTTACTCGGACAGAGAACGTTGAGCTTCATACTCGCTAGCAGATTGCTGTCTAATAACAACTTTATTTGTTTTATAGAATTCAATTTCCATTCCTCTTGTTAGACTATATTCTATTCTAAATGATTCGTCATTTGAGATAGGCATCAATTCAGTGTTATGTGAATTACAAATAGGACAATCGAGAACATGCGATGATGATCCAGACAGAGATTCTAAATCATCAATACCAAAATAAGACGCACACCAGTAACATGAATTACATATCACAAAATAGATTTTATCGATATGCTGAAAAATTTTATTGTTTTCTATGGTAGTAGGAGAGAGCTTGATTTTTTTCAGTGGCAAGTCGTACACTATATTAAGTCTAGTATTTTTCATTACATATTATCTCAGCTTGAGCATTTATACATTGTCATATCAACCTTTCAGAGCCAAATCAGGGAGAAGCTATAAATTCTTGAGGAAATGATTATATTGTTATAAATTCCGATACATTCTCCGCCTTATTAGAAAGATAGACCTACAAAAGCGTATGTTAGGCCCCTAATTAGTACCAATTCCAGTACTATTCTAATAGCCATATGGATCATATCATGTAATATCTTATTTTGACTATAATATGTCGTATTGCATTAGACCGATGATTGCATTTGCAATTGGTGGACGACTGATTCTAGGACAATAGAATTTTTTAAGATAAGTGATTCGAGAACAGAGCTTCGCTGCAGCAGATGCAAGGTCTTATGTGTTGGTACGATGAACCTTCACGTACAAGAAAGGTAATGCCATTCAAGCGAGCTTGGTCAGAAGAGGAATGTTTGGCTATACGTTAGCCCTCTGCCTGAAATTACAGAAAAAAAATCAGATATAAGTCAGAGCCTGATTTTGCATAGCTCAGATAAGCGCATCTGTTGTTAAACTTCCAAATGAATACTAAATACATGTTCATTGTAGCAGCAATGGGAGTCATGCTCATAGGTGCAACAGCTCTTGCAACTGATGATGCATTCGCCACAAAGAAGACAAAATATAACCAGGCAACCAGTCAGGCCAATGCGTGTGGCAATGGTGAATTACCACTCAATGTTGGATGTCAGAATGTTGGCTCACAAATTCAGGGCGATGAAAACGGCGTAGCATTAGCAGCAGATCAATCTTTCCCTGAAGAAGAAGAACCATAACACTACAATTTAGTTCAATCCAACGTCTTTTTTTTATTTTCTTATCTCACAACACACAATATTATCTAATGAAATAAATCTTCTTCCTAAGAAGAATCCAGTAAAATAATTCTTAGATATGCTATAACAAATATATGACTTCTGTATTCTATTGTTTTTTCCAAACTGACATAACCCCAAGCCACATTTTATTTATTGATAGACTATGGATTATGGAGCGAGGTACCAGCTAGCAGTTTTTGGAATAATTGTGATCCTAATAGTCACTGTATCGTTTATATCTTCACATCCAGTATTTGCTGATAGTTATGAAAAGAGCCAGATCATATCGCAAACTAATGAATGTGGCAATTACTGGTTTCCAGTGAATATAATATGTTCTAACCTGAACTCTCAAGTTCAAGGTGACGAAAATGATGTTGCAATGGCAACAACAACAACAACAACACCAGATTCTGACACCAATTATGGGGCTCCATTTCCGTAGAAGCTTGTATACAAAAATGACGGTGTAACTTGGCTGGAATCAAACAGCGCCACAACGATCAGTATTACCAATATTATCTTTTTTGAAGCTATTTCATTG
This sequence comes from Nitrososphaerales archaeon TH5895, assembly GCA_014523695.1. GTDB lineage: Archaea > Thermoproteota > Nitrososphaeria > Nitrososphaerales > Nitrososphaeraceae > TH5896. The sequence continues at coordinate 270 of JAATVS010000142.1, read as the reverse complement.
TTTGAAAAAAATAACAAAATGCTGGTGAGAAATATATCTCAGAGGTTCTCAGATATGTCGGCAATGATTTACCCTAACTAACCGACAGAATTCAATGTCTTAGTAACGACGTAATAAATTTAGAAGCTGTCTGATCTTGGTAATGCTGTCGACATTAAAAACCAACAACTAAAGCGAATGAGCAAATAAATGGCAATAGACACAATTAGAACAGTTTTGACAGTGACAGGTTTTATTATGTTAATATATATTCATATACCATAATGTCTA
>JAATVS010000719.1 GCA_014523695.1 Nitrososphaerales archaeon TH5895 | reverse complement strand
TTCTGAAGAGAAAGAATCTCGAGATCTCCTTTACAGTTGTATTGAAATGACAGACGATCATGAATCAAAATCCATTTTAAGAAGCATCATAGTAGACGAAGATCATCATATCAAAATCCTTGAACATATTTCTGAACTAATCGAATCATCATCCTCTAAACAGTGAATTAGGAAAGTTACGAATATTAATGGCAATCTGTTTGTTGGTTAATTATTATTATAATGACATATATCAATGATCATATCTGACTAAGCTATTTAATTAACAGATATTTCCAAGTTCGATCAATATCTTCCCCCCCCAATATCCACATTGAGGCGATTTTCAAATTAGTTAAACAAGCACCAAAGTATCTTCTCGAGAATTCGAGAACTATTTCAAAAACATTTCTAAAAGGCACTGCCGTCATTATTGTCGTGTTTAGCTATATACTATTATGTTGATAGTATGCATAATCTGCTTAAAGGTAGTATACATAGGAAAGACCATGCAAGAGGTTATGCTTATGCTTACATAGGCACCTCCCACATGTTCGACATAAGAATACGTGTATTATTTGCATTTGATATGGACAGGTGAAATCACAGCACATTCGCCAGATTTTCTGAGTATAGTTCAATTACCATTAGTTTACAGTCCAGATGGCAAATGTCCAACAATTCTAAAGTTCCTAGGCCAAGTTTTACACCCACGGGACGTGTTTACAGCTATGGAATTTATTGGATATCTTCTCTACAAGAGTGCTGAATATGAAAAAGCCCTCATGCTATATGGGAATGGAGATAATGGCAAGGGTGTCTTGATCAAGGTAATAGAAGCATTTGTCGGTCGGGAAAACTGTAGCCATGTACCACTACAAGAGCTGGATAATGACAAGTTTGCATCAGCTGATCTATATGGAAAATTGGTAAATACATTTGCAGATCTTAAGTCACAAAAGTTATTGACAACAGGTAATTTCAAGACTCTAGTATCAGGAGATTCGGTTCGAGCTCAGGAAAAATATGGAAAGCCATTCAGTTATAGAAATTCCGCGAAACTAATCTTTAGTACGAATAAAATTCCTGATTCTGACGATAAAAGTTATGCGTATTTCAAGAGGTGGTTAATCCTGTCTTTTGATAAGGTGTTTCAGGGAACTTCAAAAGATACTAATCTCATAAACAAGCTAACTAAGCCAAATGAATTATCTGGATTGCTTAATCTGGCTCTAATTGCGCTAAGACAGTTGAAGAGGGATGGTGGATTCAGAGATATTTCAGTTGAAAAAGTTAGAAAAGAATACGAGTACAATGCGAATACAGTTAAAGCATTCTTGGATGATAGGTGTGTTATTGATCTTACCTCGCCAGATTATATCATACCGACTGTTTATCTGTATAGTGAATATGAGAACTTTTGCCAAGAGAAACAAGTGAAACCATTAGAGATGAATGTATTCGGTTCAAAGTTAAAAGAATATGGTATTGAGAGAGATCGTATAAGAAGTCATGGAGACCGAGAGTATCACTATTTTGGTATAAAACTTAGGTCAGAGTTGAGAGGTCTGAACCAATCTCTTCTTAATAATTAGAATAAAGTCACTCTTATTCTGTACATTAAATCATTTTACAACTCTGGTCGACATCAGCGGCCAGTATAGGTACGAAGAAATGCAATAGCTTGTCCTTGGTGTCCCTGGCTTAGAATCACTATCTCTTTTCTATATACATTATCTTTATACTATATTATACAAATTAATCTAATAATTACGGGGATAGATAGTGACTGGTCGCTAGGGACACTAGGGACATTTGCACTTGATTATATCTCAAAAGTTGAAAAAAACTGAAAACATCAGATAATGGAGGGAATGCAGGCTTTATCATAAAATGTAATGATGCAGGTGCATTGGGCTGTATAGGCGGGGCTATCGAGAGACACCTTGATGCTATCCCACCTAAACTCAAGCCAACATTTCAGAAAATTCTCGAGGATACTAGACCAAGAAAGATAATTTGGATAGATCGTAAAGACAGATCTTTTTTTATAATTTGTTGAGTACATATGATTGACAGTATAACTACTGTCGCTGGTACCCAACCAACTTCGGACGGCTGGTTAGATAGGAAAGTCGCCAGGTTGTTATGTATCGCCTGGTATATTTCCTATCTTTAAGTTTGAATGAAGATTGACTAAGTTCCGAAATGTCTTCCGAGATGAGGTCGAGATGTTCAATGTGTCAGATTTCGTAACGATTTGGCTGTCCATTATCTGGAGTATTGGTCTCACCAATGATAAATAATGCCAGATTGATAATAGAACATGAATGATCAAAAAGTTGCTATTGTTACAGGCAGTTCAAGTGGAATTGGGTTAGAATCTGCACTCTTACTAGCACGGAATGGTTACATCACATACGCTACGATGCGGTCTCCAGAAAAAGATACATCGATAAAAACAGCGGTACAGAAAGAGGGTCTTCCTATTAGGGTTGTTCAGCTAGATGTTACTGACGATAGTTCGGTGAAGAATGCGGCAGATCATATAATATCCGAAGCCGGCAGAATTGATGTTCTGGTAAACAATGCAGGTTATGGACTCGGCGGGGCATTAGAAGATCTTTCCATGGAAGAGATTAAGTCTCAGTACGAAACTAACCTATTTGGACTGATAAGAGT
>JAATVS010000141.1 GCA_014523695.1 Nitrososphaerales archaeon TH5895 | reverse complement strand
TAGTATTCTTTCAGCTTTGATTCCGGATCTCTTGGATCCACAATGAGATTATACTTGACACGTCCCTCTAGAAGTTGCCCGTGTTCGCTAGAGGCTATGATCAGGACGGTGGGGTTATAACGTTTGTACGCCCACTTTTGATTTTCAAGTCTTTTTGAAACGTTCTCAGGTAACCGTTCTGATGATGATGATGATTGTTCCTCATTCTGCTCCTCACTGTAATCATGTTCCTTATCAGAACTATCTTCGGTATTGGTATCATCATCGTCTTCAAACTCATCATCGTCGGTTGCGCCTCCAGAAAGGCCAGCAAGCGGTGTCATTCCTTTGAGTGCTCCAGAAAACGCCACTTTAATTTACCATGGATTCCATTTATGTGAACATACCTCTCATCTATGGTTTCATAAATCCGCCTTACGACATTGGTTATAATGCGCTTCTTGATAGCCTCCCCTAGGTTGTCAAGTTTATTCTCCAAGCCTTCTGGGATATCCTCATCATGGAGAACAAAGACGGGATAGGGTTTAAAGATATTAATTCGGTTTAGATAAAAATCGGCTTGCGCATAATAGAATCTGCCATTCTTTTTTGATGAAAGAAAACAGTACAATACCTCGTCCTCAATCGCGGCCAATGTATAGTTCGAATAATCTTCTATGGTCGCCTCTTTCGTTTTAGTTTCATTTGGAGGCTCTAGAGTCATCTGGTTGTTGAACCTCCTCCTTTATCATATCTGCTGATTCGGCCGACCATTACGGCATGAGGGAAGCTACCACCACCACCACCACTAACGCCATCTTTCTCAATATCAGATGCATCAACTACCCATACCCTCGATTCGGTATGAATTACGAATGATTGACGTAAAGGGGGCAGCGTTTCGGATTTGGAATATTTATAACTTGGGTCGTTAGCTATCATTTTGTAGACCTCCGAAAGTTGCTATTTCCTGCGTCGACTAGCTGGATTGCGGGATTGTAGCAAATGCAGATGATGATAAAAGCACTTGCAGCAGCAGAAGAAATGAAATCACAATTTATTACGGAGTCTATAACGCAGTGACGAGGGATTTGGTTTACCAGACCCCTGCCCTCGTCACTTTTTTCGTTTATGCTCAAACTATGCATTTTTACTCTCACAAAACTACGCTTACGATTCTCTTTTTCAGTCCGTCCGTCTATACGCTAACCCGATCACGGATCATATGTACGCTAGTTCGGCAATAGGGGCATGATGTATAATGCCTACTTTCGCTATGGCTAACCCATTGATGATTACAATTATTTCTTGGACAACGAAGAATTATCCCTTCAGTGTTCAGGATTTTTTGTCCTTGTTTCAAAGGTGTATCACTATTACAAGAATTCAGAGGTCTTATTTTAGTACTAGTTTCCCGAAAATTAGTGTTAGTGTATAGTGTATATAGAATTTGTCATTTTTAACGTTATATTTTTGCTCGCTTAGCTGTATGATTAGCACAGTCACTCGCTCCTTATTCCTTCATTTGCGTCTGGCATTGCCTCTTCCTGTATGAACTTCAAATCTCCGTTCTTATCATATAGACGTTCTTTAGCCGTTCGGAAAGCCACGTTTGCTATTAATTTATTTTTAGCCCGCTGTATATTCTTCGCGTTTCCAGATACTAATATGCGCATAAGATCTTGCAAATTTACATCGAGAAAGCGTCTAAAGTGCTTCTCTTGAACTGCTACACTTTCTGAGAGTTTAGCTACCTCTATCTTGAGTGCGTCTATCTCTTTTGTCTCTTCTTCCTTCAACTCCTCATATGCGGTAACGCTTAATGGATATGCACAAGCTGAACAGTATTTGTTTTCCGACGAATTAACGAATTTGCATCGAGCGCATTCTGCGTTAACGGCCACGGGCCTTGACTCTTCCTCTGTTATGATTCCATTCTCAAGAAGTATCTTTTTCTTCAAGTCATTGCCCCACCTATTCTTAATGTATCTAGCAGGTTGAACAGAGTTCATTGACCAGCGAACTTTTTTCCTCAGAGAAAATTCATTGTATCTTTCTGCATCCCATGTTATAGAGGAGTGCCTAAAACAATACGGATTCCATTTCTTTGTAGTAATTAATAGCCGTAGTTTCTCTCTTTCTGATTCGTCAGTCAAAGAATCACTTTCGATAATTGCGATTATTCTCTTTCTTAGCTGCTCCGTAACCCTCCACAAAGCTTCCGAAGTAATAGCCCCTCCTGTCTTGCTGCAGATTAATCTGGCTATTGGTTCATTTTTAAATGGATGTTCGTTTATCCAGTCTCGAACATAAGTCAGAGAAAGGGTTAACATTGCCGGACCGCTCCCTGTTTTGGAATCGTGAGGAATCTCAGCTTCCCCGTAGTCTTTACGTAGCCTGATGTGTCCTATTCTGAGAAGAGTAACTTCATGAGGTCGCGCATTAAAATCCCATAATAAAGCTAATGCTGCTTTGTTCCTCTTACTGGGCTCATACTTGATTATTAATTTCAGGTCTTCAATTTCCCATAACTGTGATTCAATGTATGGACTGATGCGCTTTGATTTTTTCTTCTTTATCTGCACAAAAGATGGGGTCTGCCAATCAGATGACGCTATTGAAGAGTCGTTATGAAGCCACCGCATGAAATGCTTTATCCGGTGAAGATAATCGTTCCAAGTCCTAATCCACCTTTTATCCGGATCGATCTTCTCATCCTTTATCCGCGTATCAAGAAATGAAATAATCTCTTCTTTGCTACTGATTGAATCAAGAGCAAGTGTCGGCTGTTTTTCCCCTAAATATTCCGCGTAGAGCCTGACAGTCATAAGGTTGTTCCTTTTGTATTTTTCAGAATTATCGGTCGTATGCATGTAATCGATGAACTTGCCAACTAGCTCCTTATTCCTTGAATTGCAGAATTTGGACTCCTTCAGCCTCTTAATTTCTGAAGGAAGGCTAGACGACATTCCTTTCCTTATACTTCTCCAGTATGGGTAACGTGAAGATGTATATGAACCCGATAGGTACGCGGGCCCGTCGGGATTCGAACCCGAGACAGCCGGATTTCTTTCATATGTTAAAAGTCCGGTACTCTACCTGGCTGAGCTACGGGCCCACCTTACAGTTAGGCTTTGCATGGCTATAATTTAATCATATACTAACAAGAGGATGGGGCACGAATCATTGTACTATCATCTAGATCTGGATCAGAATTCAATTTTTCTCATTCTAAAAATTAAGAAGCAAAACATTTTTAATTAGTATTTAAGATTCACTGCTTGAGTTTGCGCGCCCGGGTAGTATAGAAGAGCTCCGTTCATAAGCTCTGTAAAGTCCGGTCTAGTATGGGGGACTGTCACTCCTTCGACCCGGGTTCGAATCCCGGCCCGGGCGCTTTGCAACTGCTCTATTTTGATTGTAAAAGTTCCAAAAATTCTCTGTTCTTTGCGGCAATAAAAGAGATCCTATTGTGGAGTGACAAATCCGAGTCCAGATATTCACCTTGAGGATTAAATAAAAACCCTCCAGCCTCCTTTGCGATTAAATACCCAGCTGCTAAGTCTGTGACTCTAATCTTGCCGCGAAGATCAATGTACAAATCAATTAGGCCTCGGGCAAAAAAACACAACTCAAGTGCATTTGCACCCAAGTGTCTAATATGCAAACATTTCGATATGATCCTGGACAGTCTTTCAATATCATCACTATTTATTCCTGAAATGTTAACTCCGACAACAAGTTCGCTCTGATCCTTGACTCCTCTACGAATATTATTATCATCAATCTTCAATCTTAAGCCGTTCATCGAAGCTCCCATGTTTACAGAAGATTCGTATACATCTCCGCTGTTCAAATCAACTATGACGGCATCGCTCACAGAGCTTAACCTACAATGAGTTGCATATGCAAGTGAGCAGCAAGAAAAGGGAATCCCTCTCGTGGCATTTGTCGTTCCGTCTACGGCGTCCATAATTAGGTAGCCATCGCCGCCTTTGATTGTGCCACACTCTTCCCCAATTACAGTCGGCCTGAACCCAAACTTTTCAATCGTTTTGAGTACAGCATTTTCGGCTACCAAATCTATTTTAGAGGACAGGTCACCTCCGGCACCCCTACCAAACGTGACAGCACTTTCTGGCCTACCAATGAGATTTCTTGTTTCTTTGAAAACCTCACAAGTAGCAGCCTTCAGTATATCTATTATTTGCAACTTGTTAAGACTGAAAACTACCCCTAAATACTACGGTTCAGTTCATATCTTATTTGATTTAGGCGGAGATTTCGTTTTCTCGATTATTTTTTCTACTTCTAATTAGTTTGTAAATGTAAACTTTAGCGGCTAGGTATAGGCTATAGAGGTGAGATTTTGATTGCATATCTCTTAAATCCCTGGCATCAGTTATAAAGTTATTGAGCTGATTCTATTAGAATTGTGATAGTTCGAATTCAAGAGCTAATTGAAAATCGGAGATTCACTCCGTAGTAACCTTCTATGCATTGAAGCTATTAATGGTATGATAGATTTTTTCTCTTAAAATGAAAATTAGGGTTACAGACTCGTCAGTTTAGGTTCGTTTTATTCGTTCTAGCAATTCACCAATTCAGATCAAACTCTACTGTGGTGGTGTTCGCTCCGTGCCCCCGACCAATATTCTATGGCAATTTTGACTGACTATTAGTATCTTCATTATCAGGATTGTCTAAGGCCCAAGGGAACCACTTTCCAATTACTCTCGCCCAATCGACTCGAATAGAAAGGTATACAATGATAACCAATATAGCTATGCTCGCAATAATCCCTAGCGTCACGAACAACGGATCTATATCTGTAGAGATAAATGATTCAAAAAATGGCCTTCCTAGAATTACAGAGCTCCATACTATTATTTCGTTGAGTATGAACTTACCAGAGAAAGTAGCTATGGCAAATTTCCATGGGCTGTACCTTGCTAGTCCAAGAGGAATGTATACAAGATCATCTGGTATTGGTGTTAATGCGACAATAAATGCCCCCAAACCTCCATATCTGCGGAGCACTTTTTGAAGAGGGAACATTCTTTGTTTGGTCTTGTCACTCAGAACACTCCTGCCATAATAGCTTGCGTAAAATATGATCATTTTTGCCAACAAAACCCCAAGCGCGCTAACTAGAGAAATCAGATTTGGGTCTAGTTGCTCACTCAGTGCAGCGGCCACCAAAACAGGAAAATAGGGAACAGGCACGAATACTATTATACTTCCTACAAAGCTCGCCGTAAAAACACCTAGATATCCAAAGCTATCAAAGAGGGTAAATAGCCAATCTAGTGTCGTCAATCGCAATAAAGCTGTTAACGACCTATATATCTAGTAGTTGGCCTCTGAAATAGATTGCAATACCATATTTTAGAGGCATACAGAAAGGGCCTACATGGATAAGTATCGCATTTAGTAAGCCCTAGCGAACACTGGAATGCTTTCTGTGTTTTTACCGCAATAAACACATCTTGTTGGCGAATCCGATTTATTATTTCTTTCAAAAGGTATTAGCCTTATGTCTGCTCCCGTTTCTTCCTTAATTGAAATCTCGCAGTCTTCCTCACCACACCATCCTGCAGAAACAAAACCCACTTGATCTTGAATCATTTCCTTAAGTTGACCATAATTACTTGCATGTGTGATCCTCCTTCGAAGGGCCTGATCAGCCTTGTTGAGAAGATTATTATGAACAAGATCCAATAATTCTGTCACTCTTCCCACCAAACTGTTTTGCAGAATTGTTTCCTTCTGCAATGTATCCCTTCTAACGACCTCGAGCTCTCCCTTTAATATCTCCCTGGGACCAATACTAATTCTCAAAGGAACACCTTTTTTCTCCCAATCGTTATATTTCCATCCAGCTGTGAACTCATCCCTAATATCTAAATGCACTCTTATCCCTTCCCTCCGCAATTCCGACGCGAGTTCCACCGACCAAGGTATGACATTCTGATCTGTCTCGCCCTTCTTATAGATGGGAACCAAGACCACTTGGATCGGAGCGATCTTTGGAGGCAAGACCAACCCGCGGTCATCCCCATGTATCATAATTGAAGCCCCAATCAATCGCCAAGATACTCCCCATGACGTTTGCCAGGCGAAATGTTCGAGATTGTCACTGCCAAGAAATTTTATATCGAAGGGAACCGAAAAATTTTGTCCAAGATTATGAGAAGTAGCCAATTGTATTGCCTTTCCATCTGGCATAATGCCTTCAAGCGTAGTAGTCGCGACCGCCCCCACAAATTTTTCCTTCCTCGACTTGAACCCCTTTAAAACAGGGATACCCAAATAATCTGCCAAGATCTTCTCATATAGATCGAGGATGAACCTCACCTCCTCTTCAGCCTCCTCGTTGTTCGTGTGTACCGTATGACCCTCCTGCCAAAGAAATTCAGAATTCCGAATAAACGGCTTTGTGGACTTTATTTCAGCCCTCATTGCCGAGTTCCAAAAATTAAGCTTCAGAGGGAGGTCCTTATAGCTGCCAACCCAGTTAGAAAATAAAGAATAAGCGATGGCTTCTGAAGTTGGACGCAAGGCAAGTTTTTCTTGTAGTGAGTTGTCTCCGGCTTTGGTTATCCAAAATACCTCTGAATTGAACCCGGAGAAATGTTCTTCCTCTTTTCTTAGCAATGCTTCTGGGATAACAGTTGGAAGATATGCATTTTGATGTCCAGAATCCTTAAGACGAGTGTCGATAATTTGTTTGATCGCTTCCCAAATTGAATATCCATAAGGCTTTAACACTATAAATCCCTTTGAAGGACCGTAGTCGATAAGATCTGTTTTTAATAAAACCTGGCTATACCAATCACTTAAATTTTCGCCTTTCTTTGCCGTAATTGCGTATTCTTTTTGGAGTTTCAACTATGAAAGGCAGATCAGAATCGATTTATGAAGTTTTGGTGACCTATAATGGGTCTCCTTTACAATATACCTGTCCGGATACTCTGCTGTGAAAGTTCCTGCACACATAACATTGGACAAATCCAATCTCAGATTGAAGGACAGGACAGTCTACTGCTTCAAGCTTCATACGCCTCAACATACGTGGACTAACACCTTTTAATTTCAACTTTCCTTTATCATCCATCATTCCTATGCTCTTCAGTTCATCCTTCGCCTCATTTGTTAGCTTGACCGAATTTTCAACTTGCTTCACGGGTACCAGGAATTTAGTCTCAGTCGTTGCATCTTCATTCATTCATACAAGCATCGGCAATTTCATGATATAATGCTTTTCCTTTGTGGCAGATAACAGTGATTTGTTCGAATGTTTATTCCATTTTTATTGAATCTCCGACCAAGGTATCCTTCTGCTTGTTTTTTTCTAAACAAAGTTAATATATAGTAAAATCAGAGGTCTAAATAATAACCCTAAGATGCTTGTCGTCTTTGACGTTGAAGGAGTTCTTTTGAATGCTGAGTATCTCCCTGTTCTAGCTCAGGTTATGGGCCCAGAGAAGGAGAAAGAGATATGGGACATTACCAAGCAAGGAATCCGCGGTGAAATCAACTGGGAAGAAGGTCTTGTAAAACGAGTTCATGCCTTGAAAGGTATACGATATGCTGAAGCAAAGAAGATTGGCGAAAATCTGCAGATTATGCCAGGTGCCTTAGAATTATGTCAAGCCTTAAAGCGGTCAGGTTGGAAATTAATCGCTGTATCTGGCGGCTTCACAATAATAACCGATAGACTAAAAGACATGCTTGGTCTGGATAGAATATTTTCTAATGAGTTGATTTTCTCTAATGGAATTTTGGAAGATGTTATGGTGAAAGTTACCTCTGATAAGGCAGCTGCTGTAAAGGATGTAATACTAGAATGGGGAGTCAAAAAAGAAGAGACGGTCGTGGTGGTTGACGGTGCAAACGATCTGAAACTTTTTGACCTTGCCGGATTTACGGTTGGATTTTGCCCAGTGGATAAGATAAGAGAAAGAGCGCACGCAGTGATTGAAATTCATGATTTATCACTTCTATTGAATTTGCTTGAAAAAAGATACGGTAAAGCAGTACTAGCTAATATTTAGATTGTATATATTCAAAACAATTGTCGAGCCAGCCCTTGCATATCATACCACTACCGGTAAACGAAGATGTAACAACAGGTGATGATATTGGTAAATTAATACTGCAGGCAGCCAGCGCTAGCGGAGTATCTATGCAGAATCATGACGTGGTGGTGATTACACAAAAAATTATTTCAAAATCTGAGGGTCGCATGATAAATTTGTCGTCGATAAAACCTTCAAACCACGCATTCGAATTGGCTAGCAAAACAAATAAGGACCCCAGATTCATTGAATTAGTTCTCATAGAGTCAAAGAGTATAGTGAGGTATTCGGAAAATGTCATCGTCACCGAAACAAAACATGGATTTGTCTGTGCTAATGCAGGTATAGACCAAAGTAATGTAAGTGACCCTGGAAACGATTTTGTTTTACTGTTGCCGGTTGATCCAGACCTCTCCGCCAGACGGATAAAACAGGTGATTGCAGAGACGATTGGTATGAACATTGCTGTTGTGATATCAGATACATTTGGAAGGCCATTTAGACTAGGACAGACAAATGTTGCAATAGGGGTAGCCGGTATTGACTCGATAAAGAGCTATATAGGAAAGGCCGATATGTACGGTAATATTCTGAGGATAACCGAAATTGCAGTTGTGGATGAACTTGCTTCAGCAGCTGAGCTCGTAATGGGCAAAACTGAGAGGGTGCCGATAGCCATTATTAGAGGCTACGAATTTTCTTCCGCGGTGAGCAATACCGCGAAAACACTAGTGAGAGACAGTGTTCAGGACCTTTTCAGATAGAAAATATAATACATATAGAAATTGTAGCCTGTCAGAATCTTTCTAAACATTTAATATCTTGAGAACTCCATTTAATCTGTTCCTTGAGCGCCAAAAGTGACATTGTTCCTACAAAGACAATTGATGTGAGGGGATTGTATTGCCCTGAACCGGTATTCCGAACCAAAATAGAAATGGAACGACTTGCCATAGGAGAGATAATCAAGGTAATTGCTGATGATCCTGCTTCTGAAGAAGATATTTCAAGATGGGTCAGTAGAAATGGGCATGAGCTGCTTTCAGTTAACATGATTAAACCAGATCTGGAATTTACAATAAAAAAGGGGAAGTAAAGATATGGCTACTTTAGCTCAGGCGAAAGCTGCTGAAAGTATTGGGAATACCCCACTAGTAGAACTGTCTACGTTTTCAACTAAATCCATTAAGTTTTATGCTAAACTCGAATGGTATAATCCATTTGGGTCGGTGAAAGATAGACCCGCGTATTGGATGATCAAGGATGGCGAAAAGAAAGGATCACTTAGAAAGGGTTCCAGCATCATTATCGAACCTAGTTCAGGTAATACTGGAATCGCCCTGGCTGGCATTGCCACGGCTTTAGGCTATAAAGTTGAAATAGTCATTCCTGAGAAAGTAAGTCAAGAGACCAAGTCGCTGTTAAGAAAATTGGGAGCTAGTTTACATGAAACAACAGACGATCTTTGTCCAAGAGTGGGAGCCGGTACCGATCAGAGTATAGCTCTTGCAAAGGCCATATCGAAACCCAGGCCTGATATATACTACATGCCAAATCAATATGAAAATGATGCAAACTTCTTGTCTCATTATGAAGCAACGGGACCTGAAATATGGGAACAAACTGAAGGTAGTGTAACGCACTTTGTCACAGGATGCGGAACTGGGGGAACAATCACCGGTACGGGGACGTTCTTGAAGGAAAAAAATCCAGAGATCAAAGTCATAGCAGTACAGGCACAACGAAACCATTTATTGCAAGGTTTGAGGAATTTTGAAGAATCCGCTATGCCGGACCTCTTCTCGAGAAGAAAACATATCGCTGATGGATGGATTACGGCTACCAACGATGAATCATTCTTGATGGTAAAAGAATTGGCCGAAAAGGAGAGGTTATTTGTTGGTCCCTCGACTGGCGCCGTGATGTCAGCTATGGTGAAGATCTCACAAGAAATGAAAAGCAGAGGCTCTATTGTAGGCATTTTTGCAGACGACGGTAGGAAGTTTAAGACACTCTATAAACAATTGAATTTGTTCGACGAGAGCCAGATTGCCAGCATAATATCTGAGTCAAAACATCTCCCATCGCTAGCCTTTGATGCCAATTAGCATAATAGCATATGCCGTTGTATGCCATTAAATGTTATAGACCAGCTCCTCGAATCTCCACCAGCCACTTTTCGACGTCTAACGCTGCCATACATCCAAATCCTCCAGCTGTGATCGCCTGACGATATCTATAATCGTGTACATCGCCAGCTGCAAATACTCCCTCAACGCTTGTTTTAGTGTTCTTTGTCAGAGCTATGTAACCTTTATCATCGAGCTGCAGTTGGCCCCTAAAGATAGACGTGTTGGGCTCATGTCCTATCGCGACAAAGAGGCCACCGACGGATATTTTCCTTTCCTCACCTGTCCTTAGATTCCTAACTGAAATGCTGCTGATCTTCCTATTGCCGCTAATATCGGATACTACATGATCCCAGACGAAATCAATCTTAGGATTTTCAAAGGCTTTTTCTTGGAGGATCTTGCTCGCTCTCAAGGAGTCTTTTCTATGGATTATCTTCACAGATTTTCCAAATTTTGTCAAAAATGTTGCTTCCTCAATTGCGGTATCACCTCCACCTACGACCGCAATATCCTCCCCTTTGAAAAAAGGGCCGTCACATGTTGCACAGTATGAGATGCCCTTACCTGCGAACTCCTGCTCAGCTTTCAGGCCTAGCTTTCGCGGAGATGCTCCAGTACAAATGATAACTGACTCAGAGCGGAACTCCTGACCTTGTGTTCTAATTCCGAAGGGCCTCCTCTTGAAATCGACTTCCACTACCTCATCATCTAACAGCTTCGCCCCAAACCTCTCTGCCTGTTGACGCATATTCATCATCAATTCAGGGCCAAAAATTCCATTTGGAAATCCTGGATAATTCTCTACCTCACTTGTCGTCATCAGCTGGCCACCGGGGAGAGATCCCGAGATTAGAAGCGTATTCAATTTAGCTCTAGAAGTATATATCCCAGCGGTGTAACCTGCCGGTCCAGACCCTATAATTACCACTTCATATGTGTCAGGTCTCTGGGAAGAATTGCTTTCGCTTCTCCGAGGATCGTTGGACATGGATTTTTAGGATCTAAGGAGTAACGACCTGTTAATAATTCGTTCGGAAATGCTATTGCATTCATTGTTTGTCGCTTACCCTGGATGGTCTACCCACAGAAAGGTGACGACAACAGATCCGCCTACTAGATCACATTGAAACGATTTGCTCTACATCTCATTAGAAGTCGTGAATTGGGCACCAATGATACGAGATACCAGTTAACTAGTAACTGTGCCATGTTTTCTCAAACGATATTGTCAATATTTGAGCCAGCTATATCATTTACTATCATCCCGAAAAAACCAAAATCATCGAGTTGTGAAGTTCGAAGGTAACTCTTTAAGAAACAAAAGGGCCGTGCCATCAGTTATGCTAGCACATGAAGCCATTTGTCGAACCAATCAGCGCTCTCCTGGTTTTCAGCTAATGTTAGGCACTCATTTTTTTGCATTTTTTACCTTAACCTTCGGAAATTCAGATAATCCCTTTAGCTTGTCGGTTACGATGTCTGCAACTTTCTTCCCAGATAGAAGCATAGAACCAAACGTTGGGCCCATTCTTGGAAGACCAAATGTTTCAGTCACAGACATCCCAGTCGCAACTAATCCTGGAAATATCTCGCCAGTATTTTCTACTACAGCGTCCTCTCCCGCATCTACCCACATAGGATCCATCCCCTTCCAATCTACAAGACCTCTTTGCATTAATCTCTTGACTGCAACTGAATCATGACCGGAGGCATCGACTACAATGCGGCTTTCTAGTGCAATTGGGTCCACGCATGTGATATTTCTTGGAAGTGCTGAAACCGGCATCCAATTTACAACAACACCACCTACCCGCTTGTCCTTCAGGACCAAATCATCAAACTTTGTAAGTTGTAAAAAGCGAACTCCTGCATCACATGCAGCGGCAATGAGCTTAGAACATGCCTCGGGACCCCAAGTTGCATACAAACTATCGCTTATCTTCTTGTACCTAACTCCTAATTCTTCCCACACCATCTGAGCGGGTGCTCTTACTGTTACAGGATTCATCATGTAGCCTCCTACCCAGTAACCGCCGCCAAGGTAATTATTTTGTTCAACCACTAGAGTCCTTAACCCGTTATTTGCTAACCCCCTGGCCGCAGTCAACCCAGCGGGGCCTCCGCCTATCACGATTACATCGGACTGAGAATATTCTTGCAATGTATCATTAAACATCGAAGTGATTGTTCTTGTGATTTCACTTTCGCTTACTTCTGAAAATATCCTTGCCATTGTGGTAAACGTACTTTGTACATATAAATATATTATTTACTCTCATATATCTGCAGACAAATCTTTCGTGCTCTCGTAGTCAGGCCAACATCACTAGATAGTGAAAATATCTACTGACCTTTAGGTTGCGAACTCGAAACTGGACCGGCTCGAATCTTGGCATCTATATTTTCAACCAGATTCAGCAACTCCACTTTATGTGAGTTAAGATATTCAAGGCCCCTATCCCTCAACCGTATATTAGATAACCTGAGATCACGATGTTCGTCGAAAAATTGTTCAATCATAGCTGCCCCGTGTTTGGTCGGATTTATTAATAGTTCAAGGTTATTAGTCGTGGCATCCAAGTCTCCTTTTTCTATTGCTAACCTGACCTCACCAAGTATTTCACTTATATCTCGAAGCTGCTGGACAGGCGCTGAAATGGTTTTGGTTCTATGTAAAAGCCCTGTCCGTTTAGTACTTCCTACCTTTTCTGCAATAGCTTTTGCTAATTCGTAGTATTCTTCCTTTCTGCCAAACGGATAGTAACCATATTTTTGTTCCCTCCGTACAACTAAGCCCGTCATAGCCAACCTAGTGAGTGCGTACTCAACTTCCTCTTTGTCCATAGATGTGATCCAGACTATTTTTCCAGGATAATTGTAACCTTGCCTGATAGCTTCAAGAACTACGACTTCAACAATGCGCCTGAATCCTTCCTCGGCTCTTGCGTATTCAAAATCTCTATCTCTAACCGCTTTTCTTGCGAAAGATATATCAATTTCGATAGAACGCTTGAGCGCCTCCAATCCATCTCCTACATTTTTGCTCAGAACCAAATAGCATGCCAAATTATACCAGGCCATCCCGTCATTTGGATCAAAATCTATCGCATTTTCACAGGCTTGTATTGCTTTTTCATAATTTTTTAACTTATAAAAGGCTAATCCCTTTAGGTTCCAAGCTTCTGCGTTATTAATATCGATTTCAAGAGCCTTATCGTAGCATGAAAGGGCTACTGTAAACTCGTCCAGATGAAAATGGGCGTAACCTTTTTTGATCCACGCATCAACATAACTGGGGTCGAGGCGTAAAGCCAAATCAAAATCTCGAATCGCATCTTCCATTTTGTCGTCAGACATATGAGAAATTCCTTTCTTGTATTGGTCAGTCTTTTGAATATCTTTAATATCCAGTTGTTCCTCTTCGCTGGATCGAACAGAAATATCATCATTCCGATCCTTATTAGGCGTCCTCCTCCAAAGGAAATTGCCCATTTAATTAACCTACTCCGATCGTAGTTAAATACATTTGGAACAGCTTCACCATAGAAAATTCAACTCTTGTGGTTTTGTTGCTAAGATAGGAAACGTTTTATCGTTCAATACCGTATTGGCGGGTTTGACATGGGGACACTACCCAAATAGGAATAAATATAAAGTGACATTTCAGAGCTGGGGATGGCTGTGAGATATATCATCAAAGTAGGAACTGCACCGCATACAATAATTGTCAATATGATAAGCCAAACGGCAGTCATTTTCTCATACATATTTTCAACTTTTGTTGATTACATATATAAATTTTAAAACCGACTAGTGCCAAACAAGATAGTTATGACAGAAATCTGGGGAGTTTGTAGTTCTTTTACTTATTTGGTGTCTTTAATAACAAAATTGAATAGAATTATAAATAAGCTAATTAATTTTTCTCCAAGAGATGAGGTTACTAGAATATCAAGGGAAGGAGCTTTTTAAGGAATTTGGGATTTCTACGCCCAAGTCCCGGATGGCATTCTCAATCGAGGAAGCCCGTTCGCTTCTTAAGAATGAGCTAAAGTTTCCAATAGTATTAAAATCACAAGTCCCCGTTGGAGGTCGAGGAAAGGCGGGGGCCATCAAAAAGTGTAGAAACATAACTGATGTTGAAAGCAATTTTACTGAGGTTATGAACAAGAAAATTGAGGGCGAATCTCCTAGAGG
>JAATVS010000718.1 GCA_014523695.1 Nitrososphaerales archaeon TH5895 | reverse complement strand
GGGACCGAGCTTTATCTTGTCGGAATAACGTTACAGGAATTACAACAGACCAGTAAGACTATCACTAATGCCTTACGCAAACCAAATGGGAAGGTCAATGTTTTGGTATGCGATCCACATCATCGATTCATGAGAAAGATTGAACAGGTAGTTTATGGTAGGAAAAAAACAGTTAAACCACTGAAAACCGGTGAAAAAATATCGAGTACATTATCCGTATTGGAAAACGTTAAACATGATGATTCATTATCGGAATTGCAAATTAACAGCTTACAAATACGGACGCATGAACTAATTCCAACACATACATTAGTTATCTTGGACCCAAGTTCTGATTCTGCCGTAATGCAAGTTGAACCGTATCCATTTGGAATTGACCGTGAAGAGAGAAGAGTTTTTAGAATTTACAAGCGGAAACAAGCTGATCTGTTTAACATCTACTGGCAATCATTCCAAAATATGTGGGTGGAATCTACTCCCGTTCCGCCAAATAATCCCCAATAACTACCCGTGCAGTTTCGCCGACGTTTTTTACGTTCACTATCTAAACCAACACTTTTTACGTGTTTTCAACCGGAGTGCAACACGCCGTCGGATCTCGCGACTATGCGGCAGAAACGCGCCAATATTTCTGTCGCGAACCCGGTTGATCTAACCTAGTGTTGCAAAGCGGGAGGGGGTATTGCAACAAGGATGAAACGAATATTGCTAACAAACAAAACTTGCATAACAAACTCATGATTGGATAAAATAAGCAAGCGCCTTCCCGTAGGCGAATAAACTTACAGACTCCTCAAGCGGAGAGATAGACGCGAATATCTTAAAACTAGAGTGCAAGCAATGTTAACAAAAAGAGCTTCTAACCATAGACAAAAAACATTACTCAGTTAGGATGGCATTACTAATCCGATTACGGTTCTGCTCTTGTGGACTACGCATGTATTCATTTTGAAGCCATAGTTGAGTATGTTGTCTGAGTGCCTCAGAACCAAATTTAATGAAAAAATCTACTGCTGCCACTGTTACGACGTAATTATTGCTAATAAATGCTGTCCATCGACTGTGTGCCGTCGAACGACTTTAGTAAATCATCCAATGGTTTGGTACTATACATTAGGAAGCCGATACTATACACCCATATAAGTTCTGACATCTGATTTGATATTCTGCATTCGCTGATAGTGTGGATGGGGCTCTAAACCACTGTTAAAACTTTTTCAGCATGGTCTTCTTTCAATAAGCTGATCTTATATAACATCACCTTTTTGTAAATGAACGCTTTGGCTGCTTTCTGAGCATCTTCGAGTGAAGTGAACACATATTCTGCATTTGAGCTATAGTTTTTTTCCCGCTTAACTCACAACAGTTTTCGGTAGTTTTCAACCGGAATAAAGCGAGCTGCAACAACACCCGGTTCACGACAGAAATGCACCCGTACACACTTTCAATCTTGATAAAGGTCAATTGAAATAATAGTATTTATGTTTACAGTTCTGTTGATTCTATTAGTTACTAGCTAAAATAGGCCACTCTTAGGGTAGAGTGTCGCGTATACGGTATAATATTCGAATGGTATACAGTTTGTAAAAGTTGTGTACAATTTTGTCTACGGTTGCGTCGGTATACAGCTGTTCAATAAGGTTTCACGCTCAGCCAGCTAAACGATAGTGAATGAACAAGCTATCGTTGAAGACGCCAGATCGTTTTCCCTTATGTACCACGTTCAGAACGTTCAACGATATTAAATAGTAGTAGAATTTTGTTATATAACATGTCACAGGCTAAAGCAGAGATTATTCAGTTCGGCGCAACCCGAGCAAGATTTTGCTAACACTCAGTAGATTAGCAGAGTATCTCCATACTAACGGTCATTGGGTCATCCGCAAGATCCAAATCAGATGCAGTGCATCCTTAACGTGCAGTCAATTTATCTGAGAAACATCTTCAAACTTCCACAATTGTTACATACATATACTTCGTAATAGTGATACTTTCTCATGATTTGTGGCATGTATGTGGTTGGATCTATTTTTTGAAATAATGGTAACTCAACTTCAGTGGGAATTGCTTGGAATTCGCCTTCCATCATTCCACCTTGACATTCAATACATCTTCTAGTCAATCGCCTTGGCACCACCATCTGATTGGAAATCTACTACCAATAATTTATTTGATTCAGTCCAAATATTCATGAACCGCTATTTTTCGTTGCATTTTAAAAATACCGTCACACATTTGTTTTCTCTTTCGACATTGATACTACTGTTCTCAGCCAGAGTCATGTTTGCAATGCCTAACACATTCTGATGTCGCCAGCTATCTTCAAACCCCGCATTACTTTTTCTCTTTCGCTCCCCCGTCAAGTAGTCCTATCTTTATTACTGTAATCGCCTTGCAATTGAACATGTCGAATGTCCCTACTGGTGGAATAAGAAGCTAGTTATTTATTCTGGCGCCTATTCGTAACAATTGTCAGATAAATGACCCGAGTTAATAGATATGAATGAGCCATTGAATGAGCCATTGGTTGACAGTGCGAGGTTTTTGGCTCCAGATGGGCATCTGGCTACGGAATTGGGTTATCAACTCCGGGACCTGCTAGTTGCAATCACATCTTTAATCTTGGCTCTATACGCTTTAGACGGACACTGTGCATTTTTTGATTGAATTTTTACGAATATAGATTTGTTGTCTACCTCAGCATACTCCATTTCATTAATATGAAAAAGAATTTTCTTCGAATCT
>JAATVS010000140.1 GCA_014523695.1 Nitrososphaerales archaeon TH5895 | reverse complement strand
CCTGCCATTCCGGATTTCATTCGAGACTTCAACATCTCATACAGTACCTCATCTTGGTTATTGTCTGCTTACATAATTGCAGCAGCCGTCATGACGCCGATTGGGGGCAAGCTATCGGACATCTATGGAAAGAAAAAAATATTGCTCATAATTATGGCAGTCTACGCTGCAGGTATTATTGCAGGAAGATTTGCCACTAACATAGAATTCATGCTCGCGGCTAGGGCAGCACAAGGTGTTGGGATGGCAATGTTTCCGATTGCTTTTGGAATCATTAGAGAGGTCCTTCCGGAGAAAAAGCTTGCTATAGGTCAGACAATATTTACCTCGACTTTTTCTGGAGGAGCGGTCGTCGGTCTAGTTGGTGGCGCAGTAATAATCCAAAATTTTGGTTGGCAGGCTACATTCCTGGCGATACTTCCAGTCACAATAGCACTCTGGCTAATGATAGTGAGATTCGTACGAATCAAAAGTCCGGAAACCATAGAACATGGGAGAGAAGATGGTAACGATAACGCATTAAAGGATCGGACAATTGACATAAAAGGAACTCTTGCCCTAGCAGCTACGATTATTGCATTTCTTGCGGGAATATCCTTCCTAGAAGACAGCAACAGCGATAGTGCAATATATCAGGTTGCCGGACTCTTTACCGCATCAGGAGTATCGCTTGCAATATTTATAGGAATTGAAAAGAGGACGCGTTCGCCTCTACTTGATTTCAAGTTAATGAATAGCAAGAGTTTCCTTCTTCCGACTATCATTCTCATGTTAGTCTTTATGTCTATTTTCATGGTATACTTGACAATCCCAGTCATGGTAAGAAGCCCGGAGCCACCTGGATTTGGAGGTAATGCAATCGCAGTTGCAAGTGTCCAGTTGCCATTTATGATTGTGTTACTTGTTGGGACAATAATGTCAGGCTTTATTCTGAACAGAGTCAAGAACACAACACTAATGCTAATTGGCACTGTGATAAGCACAGCCGGGTTCTTTGTACTCCTGAATTTTCATTCCACTGAGAATATGGTATCAATTGGACTCACAATACTTGCAGCTGGTTTATCTCTTTCCATTAGTGGTGGATTTAACGTAATACTTCTTTCAGTGCCGATACAGATGACCGGGATCGCGTTGGGAATGACTCTCCTTCTCAACCTCGTTGGGATGTCATTGGGGCCAGCACTCTCCGGAGCACTCCAGGAGACGTATAAAGGAACGGTACCTGGAGTTCCTGGCCTTTTCCCAACTGATCATGCTTATAGTTTGATATTTATCACGGCTGCGCTAGTATCACTCGGTTCTGCTGCCATGGCGCTTTCTGTGTCAAGAATAAGAATCAATAAAGCGACAATAATGAACGATTAAAAAGTCTAATAGTTATCGCCAAGTAGGAGTGTAGGATATCTACTTGTTTCCTATAGAGATAATTTTTACGAAAGAAGTATTGCTTCATTTTCTGTGGTTATACTTCCACTATTATTTATCACTGAACTTAATCTAGTTTGAAAATAAATCAATAATAACATGTTGAACGTTATGGGCAAAATCACTACAAACAAAGAGGTTGAAGCTAATACTCAAATTGTATGTTCCAAAGCATCTGGAGCAAATAACATAATAAGTGTGTCCATGAATATACAACGGTATAGAAAACTTAGATACTATCTCACTGCATGCATTATATGGAGCATATCTATAGTTTTATAGCTCATCCATGTTTTTATGAGATTTATAATTTGGTGGAGGGGAGGATTTGTTCAAGACGCAGGGAACTACGGCATTCAAACAGTTATTGATTCTACAATCTCGCAGGGTTATTCTGTTATCACTACTGCTGCTAAGTTAGAGAATGCACAGGCTTTAAAGTCCATAGGGGCCAATGAAACGAACGCGACTAATGTTCTGGGCCTGTTTGCTCCAGGCAATATGAATATGTCATGAAAAGGAGAGCCCATCGAAGGGTTAAGGTAGAGTCAGAGGGAAAAGGACTGTACCAATTATATACTCGTCATTCTTAATGCATTATTCCCGTTTATGACATGGGTTAAAGCTTATTGATCGCTAGCGAAGTCATCCCGTATGCTTAGGAGGGAATAGCAAAAGAGAAAATAAAAGGGACTAGGCCAGCAGTTTGTTCTCTGCAGCAACTTCCTCTCCAAGTAACCCTATATTTTCCCAACCATGGACATGCTGTCCACCTTCCTCCTTCGTGCTTGCCGCAATTAGATCCATAAAGGAATCACCTTACAAGACCTTAGAACACCACACGCATTTCCACTTACCCAAGTTTAATTCTAATACCTTAAAGGCAACATACCTTATTAACTTATTCACAATAGTATAATAACAACAGGTAGGCGATCACGAAGATCCCCGGGTTATAGACAAAATACTGATCGGCCACCCCTATGTCTGTCTATGTGTGTGTGCACTTTTGTTATCAAAATTAGCCTTAAGACAATTTCGTATTTAGATTATGTAGTGTACTGAGAAATTGAATCAAGAGGAAGGACGACCATGTATAACACGGTCATGAGAAAAGATGTCGCCTACCTTATAGAAGCGTAGGTGATATCTGGCCTACTTTATTATAAGAAGGAACTTAAGAATATTGTGTCATTAGATCATATAGTGGTATTGAGAATAAGATTAGTGTCCCTCCTTCCCCTCCATCAATTAATCTAATTAGTTGGTAAATTCAAAATTCTGGTTAATCCAACAATCTCTGCACACGGCAAAATCGTCGTCAACGAATAATCCTCTTTCCATCATTGATAACGATTTACGACACCTATTACAGTAACTCAACACACTTCTCTCATCCTTACTGGTATAACATAAAAGGCATTGTGGAACTTGGTTATTTTCTCAAAACCCGTATTTACTAATGAAAACGCCCTGTTTGACGAACTAATTCTATCGCTTTCATCATTACCTCATTTGATTACATTTTATTTAGTACATTTTAGGTGTTTGCCATATATCACTAATGAATGGCGCTATCAAGCCTATGCTAATATTTGTGTTTCAATCTCCCTATGATCAGTATAGATACACAAGAATCTATCCTTCCTTTCATTCAATGGTATAATTCCAATCTTAACAAATCTGTTTACTGGTGAAATCATATCATATAGGGGTATTAGCTCTTCCTTAGCTTTGCTGACTGCATGTATTTCAGAGTTGTTGCTAAGTTTTATGACAGGGACAAGGCAGTTATTGAAAAATTGGTAGGATTCATTTTTGGCCCCACAAAAGCAAAATGCATCAGTTGATGAAGACCTGGTTCTTCCTTTGTCTCTTATGCATGTGGCACAGTTTTTAGCAGATGAATGTCCAAATAAGAGCCTGCCATGGTTATCAACTACGGCAGCAAAATTGACTCTCCTGTTTCT
>JAATVS010000717.1 GCA_014523695.1 Nitrososphaerales archaeon TH5895 | reverse complement strand
TGGCTTTCATATGCAGAAATGAATTCTTTCAAAGATGTCTTGGAATCTCCACATAAAGCAAGAATTCCTCTAATAGATGTAAGTAACAATGACTTGAATAAGGAACTTGTTCGCTGGTTGAAAAAGAAGCGAATTGGGAGATGACGCGCCACATATAATAACAAATCAAATGATAATTCGGTACGTTTCTAGGTGTGTTATTCTTCTTGAAGATTTATCAGGCTACAGTGTCCCGTTAAGGAGCCGCTCACGAGCGGCTCGTGAGCGGCTCCTTAACGATACTAACTTGGAATGAAGGATTCCGTAATATCAATAGCTTACAGCTGGAATCAAATTCAATCCCGATACAAATTCAGATTCAAATACCGGAACTGATTCAACTTCCATGAACTAGAGATTAGACGTGAGCGTAAGTGTGTTGCTCTGCTTCCTTTAGTGTATTTTAGTATATACCCTTTATCATTGTTTATTGTTTAAACAAAGTTAACAGTTGCCACAATTGTTCTAGACACTTGTTTTGAGGGTTAATGGGAGTCGCCTGAGATATGAGAACACCATCTTGGATAAAATTCGGTTCGTTTACATATGGCCTATTGCAGCACAACTCATTTCGGGGATAGTTTCTGGTCCTCATTGAAGATGCATTTTGTTCACCGTATCGAGTCATCCTATTAATCGAACCATTGTGATGGTTCTGAGGCCAAGTCGGAGGGTTATATGGATGTCCGCCACCGTATCCAAGCTGCCGAACTCTTTTCTCCTGGGACTCAAGAAACGGCATTCTAACGTTGCTTTCATAGGCAGAAGGCATCAAAGTTTTGGATGATGTTTGATTCCTTTTCTGACTCGTGTTACTACTTCCAAATCCCGTATCTGATTGTATTGACCTGACAGAGTCAGAATGCGCATCAAGAGAAACTGTTAAGGTGTTGGGCAAATTACTTTGTGTGATCGCGTTCCTAATTTTTTCTTCTCTGGTTTCGCCGGTTCTACTGTCCACTGGCACTCCAGAACCCCATCCATGCTGTGAATTGATATGCCTTTGAGTGTTAAACCATTTATTTGACTCATACCCCTCAATTAGACAGAGCCAGCCATGTGTCCGTCTAACCTTGACTTTATTCTGATGAATTGGAACGACATTACCAGTGGGGAGATGTTGATGCTGATGCGTTCCGATAAGTGGGTGACTTGAAGTGAATTTGCCTAGTGTTTCCATATGGACTTTGGCTCATTTCACTCTTAAAACGTTTTAATTGGTTAAGAATTGTAAGTAGGTGATTCTTGTTTCAAATTTTAGGTTGCAGAATTGAGCTCAGCCCTATTTCCTTCCAACTACGCTAGAAATGATAAACTTCATCGGACCAGTCAAGCTGCAACTGCCGTAGGGTCAAAGGCAGTAGTCTAGTGACATAAAGATGCTCCGATTCTAGTCTCCCTCTTGCGACGATATTGTAAATGCCTTGTAATATGATAATAATTGTTCCTCCGATCCTTTGCTATAACAATAAATCGTGATTAGGCCCTCTTTCTTGTGCCATTAGAACTAACTACAACGTAGTAGTGATTTTCTCATAAGAAAGACTCAAATCGCTTAAAGCACACATAGACGTACGCCTAGATCAAAATTGGCACGTAGAGTTATCATCACGAAAGATAATATTTCCAATAGAATTTTAAGTATAATAAATACGAGACAGAACGGCATGTGTTGTTTTTGTGAACAAAAAATTCTTAGTGACGACGTGCTAGTTAGCACAGGGATTCCCCGTAGTTACTATCATATCGATTGTGCAAGAAGACTGCACATAATTTAGCATTATAATTTACGAATCTAGATTGTGTAAAAATAGCGAAATTTGAAGTGAGGATGAGGAATTTCATCGATTCGCGTTCTCGGCATCTACCCAGTTTGATGCACCGAAACCCTCTCGGGTTGTTCTAATCATCGACATATTGTAATCAAAGATTACCTTTGAGTAATTTTCTAAAACTTCCTTAATTGATTCCAGGCTTCTGGAAGTATAAAAACCTGGACAGTCTCCTGTTAATTGAAATGAGGCGTGGACTTGAGGCTTACCTTCGTCGATTTGAATCCATGACGAAAACGGGTATAGCCAGCATACGCCAGGTTTGTCCGGATGCAATGAACAGGAACCAGTCTCAGAAAGAAATCTGCACCGACAGGGCAGTCCTGTATCAGATTCATCTTCATGATCCTTTCTTTTCAGCGAAACCATAGTAATCGTCGTGATTAAGCCCTCCATCGAATTGTCCTCGCGGGTTGAGATTATCGCTTCTTCTTTCACAAAGTCAGAAGCCCTCTCATAGCCTAGCTTCGAAGAAATACGAATAATATCTTCTTTGGTCAGAGGTAGGCTAGCTTGATGTTCGCAACAATTGTGACAGTCCGGCCATAGACATTTCCATAGTAAATACAAGGCGTCACGTTCCAAAAATGGAATATGGAATATGACATCATTTACTTGAATCACCGTATCCTTAACGTCATCCCTCTTCCCTAGGTGCAATTCATAAACAGGAGGCTCTACATTCCATTTCTTATTCAGTTCCTGCAGAGCTTTCTCTACGTATGATTCTCGGAAATGCTCGCTCAACCCATTCGCCTAGTTCTAGTTCTCAATTTCTGGCTTCCTTTC
>JAATVS010000716.1 GCA_014523695.1 Nitrososphaerales archaeon TH5895 | reverse complement strand
CTTCTCTATAATTATAGCAGATTTTATTGGAATCAGCTTCCGTTTAGAAGAGGTGGAAAAAATGCAAGCAAGTTTTCAGATTGGTACAAGCCGTAGAGGCATTCAACATAGTTCTTGACAAAGGACCCATGATAAAGAACGCTCTTAGCTAAGCTTCTCCACGACTATATTGTGATAGTCTCTAGAGTTGAATCTATATGGATAGTAAATCAATGATCTAATCAGACGCCCTAACAACGACTTATTTTTCTTGCTATTTATCATATGCGCTAAACATCCCACCTTGAAATGGAACGCTCCCTAATTAATCACACTTAACCTTAGGAGCGAGACCTAGCAAAGTTTATCTCTCTTGAAGACTATGATACGTATGATGCTAAACGGGGACTTTTTTTTATGGAAGAGCTTTAATTGTACTTCATTATTGAATGGGATAATACCATTTAAGGTATTTCTTTCTTGTTTGTTTAGGTGACTTCAGAGGGAAGAAAGAATATGTCTTCTAAGATCGAACAAGAAAATCCTTCGCAGGACCGAATTTTGGTCGTAGACGACGAGCTGGATGTAAATATCTCTTTGCATATGGTTCTGGAAACTAATGGTTTCAAGGTTGATTCATATAGTGATCCTAGAGAAGTCCTTCAGAATTTTCGTCCCGGCGTGTATGGGCTTATAATACTTGACATAAAGATGCCTCATCTCAATGGCCTTGCATTATACCGTGAGCTGAAAAAAATCGACCATAACGCAAAGATATGTTTTTTGACAGCAGGCGAAATGTTCTATGGAGACTATAGCGACATTTTCAATAGCGTAGGCGCTGACGGATTCATGCGTAAGCCTATAGAGAATCAAAAACTAGTCGAAAGAGTGAGGAAAATAATATCCAGCTGATCATATCGGTGAGATTCAAAAACAATGTGGTCCATGAAGGCCAAAAATGATACATAGCCCAGGAAGTCGTTTTCAAATTCTTACCATGAATACTTGAATAATCGTTTCTTGGTTTCTCTCTGTTGAGTGATTTTGGTTAAAATACTACTAGATTGCAGTACGGTCAACTGCTGATTCATGTGTATTTTTAATCCTTTAGTTTAGAGATAAGAAATTGCAGTCAAGTAGAGAAAGTGCTTCTGTCTTTGAAAATGATGAGACACATCATGTTAGATTTCATCAAAGTGCGGGTAAGAAGAATTTGATTATTTGGGAATATCCGATTCTAAATGGATTGCCCTAGCAATGTTAATATGGGTAGATTTTCCATAATTATGGGTCCTTGATTACCGAGTCGGATGTTCTCAAGTGTATATCAGACGAAAAATCTAGGGAAATGCTAGGAAGTATTCAAGAAAGAGTGCCACTTTCCTTATCAAATCTAAAGTTAAGCCGCAAACAATATTATTCCAGGCTTCATAACTTAATAATATGTGGTCTAATTCAAAAGACAAACGGAAGATATGCGCTTACCTCTTTTGGTAAAGTTATTTTCGACTGGCATTTAGTTATAAGAGATACTATCGCTAAAGAATATTGGAAGCTGAGGGCAATAGATATGCTAGGCTCATCTGCCATCCCAGATTCTGAACGTTCAAAAATGTTGGACACACTCATAGAAAATGAGAAATTGCGGCAATTTCTAAGTAAGTAGCTCAACAGAACATCACGCATTGTCAGCGATAACGGAAAGGCCGGCCCTAACACAATCTCGATTTCAAAAATGTTAATAGACAATTTAGAGTATGAGATAATGAAATCACAGTACGTTAACACAAAAAGTATTCTCAACTTGTCACTGTACTCGATCGAGCCAGATATTTTCGAAGCGAAATTCTTATCTGTACTATAATCCTTTCTAAATATGCCCTTTTAATTTCACAGCTTATGACGTTAAAAAAGCAACTAAATTGCTACGGGACAAATCCTATTTTTTATCAATTAAAAAAGTAGGAGATTGATCCTTGTCGTCTTTGTATTATCTACCTATACAGAGGCCGCTAGGATTGCTTGTTTGACAGCTATTGTCAGTAAATTGGTTGGTGTTAATGTTTGTGGGTAAGCCGTTTGCGTTATTGAGGTCAATGATATTCTCCAGTATGTTGTTGGCGTTTATCATGTTATCAGCGCTTTGTCCATCAACAAATACTCCATTTTGACTTCCATGGATATTATTCATATCTATGGTTGAACCCCTTGTATTAACGAAAGTAATACCCGCCAATAGATTCGAACTCATAAGATTTGATGATAGTTTAGATCCACTACTTGAATGGGATACTATGCCGAGATTATTGTTTTGAACTATGTTTTGTTGTACTTGTGCATTTTCAGCTCCTGTCATAAATGTACCTATCTGGTTGTTAGATAGTATGACAGAATTAATCTGAAATCCATTTGCTCCAGTAAGAAGTACACCTGCTTGGAAG
>JAATVS010000715.1 GCA_014523695.1 Nitrososphaerales archaeon TH5895 | reverse complement strand
TCTAATAATATCGAGCCTGAGTCAGGTTTTAGTAATCCTGCAATGAGATTTAAGATTGTAGACTTGCCACTACCTGTGGGCCCAATTATTACTAAAATCTTCCCGTTCTCTATTCTAAGATTTAATGGGCCAAGTGTAAATCCAGGAAATTTCTTTGTAATCTTAACAAGCTCAAGTGTCAATTTATGATAGCAATGATAATAGTAGTAGAAACATGACCTGCAAGCTTTAGCACATCATTTTCCTTTATTCTTTCTTGTAACACAAAATATTTTGCACTTCTATTTTTCTCTAGTTAGTAACTGTATTGATTCTTTATCTTCAATAACATTCCTTATAGATGAAGGAACCTTTTCCACGTTTCCTTCAACAACAGGTTTGATAACGTTCAGTCCTTGTTCTTCTAAAATGCTTTCTCCTTTGGTCGATAGGATAAATGTGGCAAAGGAGGTAGCTCCGTCAATATTTTTGACTGTAATGGGTATTGTAAATGAGAAGTATATTGGTTCTCCGAAGACTATTTGACCCTTACCATTCTCCAAAGTATATGATGCTGTCTTATAGAAATTAGAAAATGTAGGATCAGCTAGGTTGATCTCTGACGGAAGTGTAATATATGGAAGTCCTCTAGCTACTGCCTCATGTTTATACGCTGCTACTGTGTCTAGTTGACCTTGTTCCAGAATAGTTTTAAGTGTTTCTTCTGGGAAGATCTGTTTTGGGTTTCTATCTTCTCCCAGTATTCTTTGTTTTATCGTTGAATCATTATAATATTTGTTGGCAAGCTTAGCAGCTATGATCATGTAGTATCCTTTTGGATCAAGCTCAGGATCTGTTCTTCCGAACTTGAGAGCTGGATTAGACAGTACTTGATACCATGGAATTTCTCCTGTACGAGCCTTCTCCAGGACATCAAAGAAGCGGCTGCCGGGAGAATAAGCTATTACCATTTCTGCAGCACCAAACTTTACTAACCAATCAGCAAGAGGATCTGTAGCATTCATTAGCTTCATCACGGGGATAGTGCCCGCACTGACAAAGATATCAGGTCTTCTTAAACCGTCAAGTATCATGTTTGCTATTTGCACGGATCCACGGGCTTCTCCTTGATAGGGGTACCCAGCGTCCACCTGAAATGCTGGCCCCAGATTTTCTTCAAACGTCTTGAGGAGAGAAGCTGCGTACATGACAGAAACCGGTTCTCTTTGTTGAGCAGAAGAAGCACGAGTGTCGTTAGTTGTTGCTGATGCTGCTGCAGTAACAATCCAACTATCTGATAGGGTGGAGACAGTTGCTGCAGCAAG
The DNA here is from genome assembly GCA_014523695.1 of Nitrososphaerales archaeon TH5895. Taxonomy (GTDB): domain Archaea; phylum Thermoproteota; class Nitrososphaeria; order Nitrososphaerales; family Nitrososphaeraceae; genus TH5896. The sequence continues at coordinate 1,470 of JAATVS010000715.1, read as the reverse complement.
GAATATCAGAATATGAATAACAGCTATTCTAATAACAGTAACAGTAGAAGGTCTTTTGAGATTGAATTTAAAACGCAGATATTAAACCCCCGACTAGAAAATAAAGATCATTCAATAGTTTTCTTGAATGATCCGTTTCCTAATAAATATATACATCGGAAGGGTTTTAATAAAAAAAATAAGGACGAAATGAAGCTAGCTAGTTCTGATATATCCATGAAATAGTTATCAGAGAAGGGAAAAAACTTAAAGAAATGTCTTTAGCTACTATAGAAGACGATTTGAGGAATAGGAAGTGAAACATCATTGAGCCCGCTAGTATTAGAGAAGATGTATGATAGGCCTTAACAGCACACCAACACCAACTTATTGCTATACCGTTGCCTTTAGGCTTGCCTTACCCTTCCTTCCATGTCGCAATCTCCCCCTCATTAGTAGCTAATACTGCTTGTCACTCACCATGAAGAGATCCATCTAATCCTGCAATCGTAGTAACCGTTGCTACACCCGCAAACTCTGTACCTTTTGTCTTCAAATACACTCATACCTGTTATCCTCCATTGTCCTTCCTCTAAGATTCTCCTAACATTGATATCCCAACAGGGCTGTCATCTATTTAATATCCTCTGTGTAACATAGATAGTGTTGCAATTAACTCATAAAGGAAATCTTACCTGTACCTGGTATATCACTAGGATTATTGCAATGTACCTTTTTTCACTTTTGACGAGAAGGTTAGCGAGTACCAATGATAATATATATAGCACGAATCATATGAGAGCGTCATGAACAAGAATCTCACACTATGCGTTATAGTGGTGATAGTGTTGTCAGTTGTTACCAAGACAATGATGGTAGTTACGTCATCGTATGCTACAGATGGGATTTTGAAAAAAAAACCAACCAAAATTGCAGAACATCTAGATGCACCCATCGCTACTTCCGGGGATAATACGTACATCGCCTGGTGGGCAAACGAGACAGGTAACGACGAAGTAATGCTTCGTTCATCCCATGACGGAGGCTCAACATTTAGCGACAAAATAAACCTAAGCAACACTACTGATATCAATTCGCAGGATGTAGAAATAGCTGCAGAAGGTGATAATATAGTAGTAACATGGTGGGAACGTAACGCAACAAGTAATGAACCTGTCATTAGAATAAGCACAGATAATGGTCAGACCTTTGGACCTTTGCTGAAGCTCGCTGCAAATGGAACTATTAGCAGTGGAGAGCAGACACAATGAATCAACATGCAAAAAGTGTAATAGTGCCTGCCATTGAGTTATTGAGGATGGGATAAAATCATGAAGCTCACTTTTAATGCATTACGTTTGACTATGACAAGGAAAGCGAAATCAATTTTGACCTATGTTTTCATAGGAATAACGCTAGGAACATTAGGTCTGAGCACTATTCCTCCCAACTACTATTTGTTACAGGTAGCACACGCTTCCTCTTCAGAAG
>JAATVS010000714.1 GCA_014523695.1 Nitrososphaerales archaeon TH5895 | reverse complement strand
GACGAGGTAGATAGATTTAGTCTCTACATATTACGAAATCTTGTAATCGCTACACAAAATGAGAGAATTCTGCAGGAGATAGGATTGAGAAAACCTTCTGATTGTTTGAGCTACAGGGTCGCAGTAAAAAGCATTGAACGTGTAGCAGATCATGCTTCGGGAATCGCTGATAAATGTGTTGCAATAAAGGACAAAATTGACAAGGATACGCTGCACCACATCGATAGCATGAGTAAGCGATCTCTGGCGTTAATTACTGATTCAGTAGAGGCTTTCTTGCGTAGAGATTATTCGCTCGCGGATAGCATCGTAGACAAGGCTAATGATATGCGCTTAGTTGAGAATGAAGTACTTTCATATATTGACAATAGTGCATCATCCGCTAGCGAATCCCAGAGTCTCAATATCAAGCTAATATTAGAAGATTTGAGAAGGACAGCCGAGCATGCAAGCGATATTGCCGAAGCTGCTATGAATCAGACCATTCGAGGTGTAATAGACTTGAACAAGAGTTCCAGACCTAGCAATACTCCCTGATTCACTGAGATCAACCATGACTTAGATTTCTCATCCGATAACGGTTGAAATCCGACAATTCAGACCTCAGTCTTTTCGGGTAACTAGCCATTTGGCCCTATTTGGCATCACTTTATCCATACTGATAAATCTAGAAAGATGAATCACCTTCTTCGAACCATTTAGAGGTATTAATTTGATGCAACTTGAAAATGTCATCCGAGATCTACCTTAGGAACAGGTGGTTAGAGATGAAAAACGGATGGTTTAATCGATACTGGGGAGGCTAAATGATTTTTTTGTCTTTTCCAAGTACAATACCGGCGGCACTCTGAAGTGACTTAATCCTAAAGGGCCATTGAAAATCCTTGTTCCAAGGTTGGTCATATAGTATTCCTATTTTTGGTGCAGTTATGTCAATGAGGTTTATAGGAGAGTCATCCAGGATGAAATCGAAAGGGTACTCGGATTTTGGCATGGCATCGTATACAAAGATTAGGTCATCTGAAAAAATATCGTGATGATCAAGCCATCGGGCGACATACGATACGGTCGGTCTCTCTCTCCTGGTAAGTATGGATATCCTAAAACCACTCTTGTGTATGTTTTCTATAGTACTATTTTGATTGGGCTCGCAGGGTGGAATCTCTTGCCATCGATATTCCCATACATAATTAAATAACTTCGAAATCTCCTCAGGAGTAATCGGAAGAATTTTAGAAATATCCCACGCATAAATATCGTTCTTGGTAATATTTGTGTGGTGCCTTTCGTTGTATTCCTTTACCCAAATAACCATTGTGTCTGCCAAGACCGAATCAAAATCTAGAGCAAAAGTCTTAGTCGGGCCTAGTATGTTCAAAATATTAAAAGGATGTGAGAAAAGAGATTATAAAACTGTTAATATTTTCAGAGTCAAGGGTTATGGATATATCGATAATCAAGACTACAAGTCAGATAGCATCGTTTACATGAGCTCTACAACAATATAATCAACGTAATGAATCATGTAAAGGGCTAATAAGATCATACTGAACATGACGCTTGTCATTAAACTGGGTTAGCAAGTATGTGCATGAAATTTGATAGCGAATGGGACGTTACTACTCAAAAGTAATTAATGCCTGGTAGTCCTACAAATATCATTTGGATCATGTCATGTTATACTGATTGGGACAAGTATTTCAAAAATAACGAATTGCATCTAGGTTTAGTTGATTTGCATTCACTATGGGAAAGTTACTACTCACAAATACTTGATAGGAATTGGCTAATGATAACCAATCACGTGATGGATAATGTTTTCAAACAAATCTAGATCTTACAAATAAAAAAATATAATATATAGTATGCCGACTAAATAGGTCAAAATTGGAACTCTATGTAATGCGGCATGGTGAGGCAGTTAAGAACATTCAATCTGGCGCGTCTGCATCTGATGCGGATCGGCCTTTAACCATGTCAGGTAAACAAGAAATAGAAGAGATTTCATATTTTCTGAAAAGTTTAAACATCAAATTTAGTCTCATTATCTCAAGCCCGCTAAAGAGGGCACATCAGACGGCATTTATTATGTCCAAGATTTTCAAGATCGCTAACAATTTGGAAGATTGGGATGAACTTAAACCGGAAGCAGCCAAACAAGCCCTTGTTGAGAAACTTTCCAAGCTCAAAGCGGATTCCGCAATTCTCTTAGTGGGCCATGAACCCTTTCTTAGTTCGTTTATAAGCGAACTTGCGTTTGGAAATCCGAGTGGAAACCTAGTGCTCAAGAAAGGGAGTTTCGCGAAGCTTAGGATTTTGTCGAATTTTCCAAAAATGACTGCCGAGCTGCGCTGGCTATTGACTCCCCGATTGATGCGACGGAGATAGCCATTTTGAACAACTACTGGG
>JAATVS010000139.1 GCA_014523695.1 Nitrososphaerales archaeon TH5895 | reverse complement strand
TCCTCGCGAGACTTTGGAAGTATTCGATGAACATTGGTTAGAAGATCAATCCCAGAGGGTTCGCGAATGGCTTGAGTGTAGAAAATGGGAATTCTTGCGTTTCTGCATATACTAATCAAGTTCGCAATCATCGGAATCACATTGAGATATTTTGAGATATCAATACCCAATTGGTCGTACGAGCCACCTTTTGCCGCAAAACCATTCTGTACATCAATGACTAATAATGCGGGTTGGATCGTATAGTCATTAACCTTCATAGCTCTCAAGATGGTGTTAGACAATCAGAATTGTTAGCCAAATATATTTCATCAATCCATAACTTCTGAAGTGCCTCTGAGATTTGATTCTCGGTGACCAAGTGATACAGAGTGTTCACTGGTCCGGCCGAAGGAAATGAGAGGACTTCATTTTGAGAAGATAATCTCGTTGTAAATCGTCACATGTATCTGCGATAGGTAGGCGGAGGCGGCAATAAGTTATCTGATGCGGTTTCCCTATGCTATGCACTACGTCGTGATACTGATCATCCTTTAAGGTCAATTAATATGAAAGTTTGGCCGAACTGGATCACCTTAGAACCTTCCTTTGTATTTGCAATACAATAATATCAAAATGCGGTGACATCATTAGAAACTCTTCTAGCAGCACCTTTAGATGTGAAATCATAATTTATCTACTTGATGCCAAATTATCAATCGTTTGTGCATACATTAGATTATCAAGTGAACCAGAGTGTATCGGGCCACATTAAGCCCAAACTTTAAAGAGATTCACGTCAATATCTTGATTCTAGTTTGTGAACAGTCTCTTGGTGTGTGAACTTTACAACAAGCGGCTGCGCCGATCCTCCAAAGGAGAACGATGATGACCACCTAAGGACGCTTAATCTCGACCCTTATAGGCATTCCTTTACTTCTGTCGTTTTCATTTATCATCTTGCTGCTTCCCATACCAACACTCTGGGCAGACTGCTTCTCCACGCATCCAACTATCAGTCGATACTCCATGTCGCAATTGTTGCACCTGTAAACCATGAGATCATCAGAAGCAAAACTTACGGCTGTTAATCTGCTACAATTAACACATGTAAAATCCATATCTTTCAACTTCTAAATGCAAAAAGGGGTTATTATGTTTATATGTCGGGATCATAAATAAGTAAACTATTGACGAATTTTCTAGTACCATATACTTAACTAGTTTAGGCCACGAACGGGCTATGAAACTCATCATGTACAAAGTCGAAGAGGGTGGAGTTTTGGAATACTTCCGACATGCTACGTTTCTTCTTGTAAGGGAGAGTTGCTAAGATGTGAATTGATTATTCGCAGTTTATATTCGAATTTGATAAAAATCATGGGTTTATGAGTTCTAGAATAATATTACATAACTCATATTTAGTAAACTTATTAAGTACAAAATGGCCCTATAATGTAGTAAACAAAGTGTCACTCTCATTGAAGCAGGCAATTAATCAAGATAAAGTAACCGTAAAGATCGGTATGATGGGTTTTGTTGCAGTAACTGCTGTTCTGTTGGCGTTTTTATCAATCCCTTCTCAGGTACCGGGTCAATTGTCAGCTCAAATAACCCCCTCATTAACACTCGAATCTTCAGATCCTGGAATAGGATTCATGGCACAAGATTCTGCAGCTCCTATCCAAAATAGTACTGGCGCGAACATTACACAACTTGCCACTATCATTCCAACCGTTAGTCAGCCAATTACACCTGCATCCTTTACTCCGGTGAGTGAAGAAGTTGATGACGATGAGTCTGACGATAGCAGTAGCAGTAATGATGACGATGAGAGCGATAGTAGTAGCGGTGACGATGACAATGATAATGACAATGATAATGGCGATGATGCTGGAGATGGAGATGGAGATGGAGATGGAGATGGAGGAGGCAGCAGTGCATCTGCAGGTGGCGGAGGAGCGTTCGCATTTGCAGGTTAATTGAAACTCTACGGCAGGGTTAACACAAATCCTTTCGACTTCTTTTTTTTCAAATAGTTGTTGACTGTTAGTGTTGAGAAAACAGGATTAGTTCAGTAGATTCTTCCTATAGCCAGCCCTTTGAGATTCGAGAGAGTCTTATTAATTACCCTGAATTAAACAACTAATTTAACGCTCCTCTCGTGAGAAACTGGCCAAGCCGGGGGGAATAAACTCTTTACCTGCTGCCATTGTCACCTTTGTTATCCACTCGCAATTTATCCCAACCTTGTCATGGTGCTTTACAACTGCCTCCTCATCAGGGGCATCAAGTAAGCAGAAGCACACATTGGCCTCATGATTGTAAAAAAGGTTAACATGACTAACACCAAATTCGTCTTTGGGGGAATGGACCAATTCTTTCAGTTGGTCTTCTTTAAAGGGGACTTTATGAACGTCCAAATAGACTGGCAAACTAAGTTATTAACTCCACTTTGAGTTATAAGTTCTTTCTTTTTGGCTACACATGTCTGATAAATGTGAGGTGTTATACTTAGTTCCCAGTTTCAAAATGTTGGTGGTACACTCAACGACTATCAACGGGATTGGTGATAAGCATTTATATTTTGAAGAAGAGGTATCAAAATTAAGGTTTATAATCCTGCCTTCCTCCGCTTCGAATGCCATTTCTGAAGATTCAGCAAATAATGGTAATTCAGTGGAGATAATAGACGCAATTTCTAAAATTCTTTCCTCGGCGGTTAAGAGTTATAGTTGCATAATTGATAATGGTTGGTTGGCAATTCTTCTTGATAGTCCACTTCTTTGGAACGAGCATGTCCAATTGAAATTCAGACATGTTACATCACGCTTTATAACGGGAATTAGCCAGAACAATCTGGATTATTGCACAAGGCTAATGAAATACGTAGAGATAAAACACATCGATAACGTTACAGGCTATCTTGGAATAAAAGACCTCGATGAGCAATTTATCTTCTCCTCAAGCGGATTGGAGAACATCGACATTGAAACGACCAAAGTAATTAATCCAGATTCTGATTTAATTCTCTCTT
>JAATVS010000713.1 GCA_014523695.1 Nitrososphaerales archaeon TH5895 | reverse complement strand
CGTCTTGGTCGCACAGAAAATTCATATGCGATATTTGGGAAATCTCGAACATCCTATGGCACACGAACTTATTGATGCAATTAAGAAAGGTCAATCAGTTGTTCTAGAGATTAGTCCAAAGTATTACTCAACTTGGGATTATAGTAGACAGTAAATATTCCTCAGTTATCGCCCATCAATTTTTGCGCGCAGAAGTTTAAAGAAGATGTAACAACTTAAATAAGTTAACTCGTCTACTTCTCTATGTTAAAGATCCTAAACGCAAGTCCTGGTTTTGGCGCGCCCCTAAGTGAACAATACTTGAATGAATTCTTGACAACTAAAGTTTTGAATTTACACCTTGGAACTGTGGATGAAAAAGTTCATGCAAATGTTCACCCTGTAGGGTATTATTATGATCACGTAGAGAACAGAGTCGAAGAAAACCCAAAACCTCAGTAGGAACGATGACTAGTTACGATTGACTTATGATATCTGAATGCCGTAGTGGTCACATATGTTTTGGAAAAGGAGATCTTTCGTCGTGTCGGATGAAGGATTGTGGAAGGCCAACTGTAATAATAAGTCCTATAGATATAAAATGGTTCTACAAAATAAATGAATTAGGACTTTGCATTAACAGAAATGACTTGCACATGATAACGGAAGACCGAAATATGCCTAAAGATGTTAAGAAAACCATACTAAGGATCTTCCCCCAATTAGAAGAAAGAAAATATTAACAGTTGATCTTTATGGACGGTTTTGATTTTTTTGCGCGCCCCCTACTACTGAAAATTTATTCCATTTTAAGACGATTGATGTTACTTCTCTGAATTCCCGGTCGTGATCGACTTAACCTAGGATTTATCCTCGAGTCTTGGATAAAACGGATATGGGAGAAAGGGATTCCACATTGTCTTCATTGCGTTTAAATTGAATTTCATGACATTTTCCAAGAATTCATTGGATTTTCTCAGGGTTTCGTTTGCAAAGTCCATTCCATTAATATTCATTTGAATATTTAAGATAAATACGTTATTTTCAGTCCCATACTGTGATGGAGATGATCTCTTGGTAATTCACGTTTTCTATCTTATCTGACTCGTCCACACACAGTAAGGGATCAGAATCATCTATAAAGATTTGCCAATCTTTATTTGACAAACGGGCATAAGTCAACCCTTTTTTATTCATACCAAAATTCTCAGATAATATTATTATCTTATCTTTTTGCGCGCGAATATGCGATCTTCACAAACCACTTCATGCATCAGTTGAAGATTCACAGACTTCTCTAGTATTGCCCTCTACTGACATGCATCCATCAATGAAACCTTGATAATATCTGTTATCACTATTGAGAGGTCCACAGTTATCCTGAAATGCACCTTCACTAAAACTATCGTTCTGTCCATTTTCATAACCTACATTATAACAACCACCTTCACTACTTCCATTATCGTTTGAACTATTGCCTTGTTCTGTTGCAGAGGCAACCATTATTGGAGCCATAAGTGAAGTTAATACAAGTAAAATGACTGTAATTCCGATTTTTGTACCCCCGTGTTTATGATTGGAATTCTCCATTGAAGAGTGTTACATCGTAAGTAAGAAATTAAGATTCCTCATTATGGTTGCAGAACAATATAATATGAGAAATCGATTATCAATAATAATTCGAAATTCAAATCCAGAATAAACCTGACCGAAAGCAGGCAAACTTTGCTGGTCCCGATTGAAACCTAGTATTTTAGTATAGAACTCAATCGAGCGCTGAACTTCTTTGACTTGGTATCGAACGCACCAAAGTCCCAAGATGAAGTTCTGTTCCTTTGTTGATGAGTCTCCCATGTTTACTTGTCCTCGTTGGAGAATGTTTTTTCTCGGTGATATATAAGAATTTCAGTTGATGAGTTCGTTTGGAAACGACCATGAATGAAAGGAATTTTGGATAAGGAAGCAACGAGTTACGATGATTTGTTCGATAGTTTCAGACTGTCTCTCCGGTAACTCGAGTAATTGTGCTAAAGGCATCTAGGCTTAATGTCCACAAGAATTGCAGGGACACAAGGTGCTTCTGAGGATTGAAGTCTTAGAAGCTTAGACCCTTAGGAAATAATTCGTCAAAGTTCATCAGTTATGAACACGATAGTTCAACAATTTACCGGATTCGATGGAGGATGATGTTAATAGCTTTGAGGGACTAGCGCTATACACTCCTGCCTAGGTCTGGATTTAAATTAACCGTATAAGAATTGAATCAATGATGGATGAAGTTAGGTGGTTCAATAAGAAAGTAGACACTGACGTGCTTTATCGTGATGTTGAGCAACTATTTACCCAATGTGGCTGGCCATTTGTTATAGCAGAGAATAAGGTGATTCCTAATGGACTATTTTGGTCCTCATTGACAGGCGTTGTAATTCATCGATCAATAGAATATTCCGGAACACCTATTCAGGACCGCTGTGCTCCTGATATTACCCATTCAACTTCGTATGGTGGTTATAATTACGAAACGAACATGCTGATGCTAGGTCTGATGGCTTTGTCGTGGTTAACGGTTAATATGAAGAAAAAAACGGAACATGGTCATTGTAGAAACCCCATACATAAAACAACCAAAAACAAAATAGCAGGATGTTCAATTGGCAGCGAGTTTCATAAGACATTGTATGATGATTGTCAGTCGTTACTGCAAGATTTTGTAGATAAGCTAACAAATTCTTCACCGGTAGCTATCAGTGCTGCAAAGGAAAAAAACAGGCGATAGTATCTAACTCAGAAATGCGTCTAGATAATGAGGTCAGATTAAGGTTTAGCTTAGGCTCTACCTGTCAACAAGACAAGATAGTCACAGTCAGAAAGTAGGAGCTAATAATCATAGATGCTCTTTCATCTAACTCGCTATTTCCATCCCGAGTGCCTATGCCATCCATCCCCATTCTGTCTACTACAGCCTAAGATACTTATGGCGTACTATTTAGTGTACCAATTTTCTGAGACGACGTTTGATATGCTTTAGCTCCTCGCCAACTTATTGCCATTCCCTTGGCCTTTGGAGTCTGATAAATATCACTAATTCTAGCTTAAGCAGATTATTCTGAGTTCGTCATATCTATAATCTCATCAAATTAAGAGATCTGCTATTGTAATTATGCCTAAGAATTACAGTATGCAGAAATGAATTTAGTTTTTTAATATGTAATTGTCATCCCGGAATTGCTTCTAATTGGTCTGATTCCTGACCACTCCAAATCATACTAAAGACTTATGTTATATTCTTCTCTGATATACGTTAATGGACTTTATATTTATCAAACTATAGTATTGTCTGGGGATGTGGAATTTTGACTATAAGCTTTAGGTGCATAATTTTTGGAAGCACAGTATTCATATCTATGATTTTAGCTGTCGCGACTGATTCTTCAGGATACGCGTCCAGTAACGCATACGACTCTGGATATAACCACGGATGTGACGATGCAGGAATATCAGATCCTGACGATAGATACATTAATCAACCCGAAAAAGGCCCACCATTTCATACTGGGACATTTATGGGCGCATACAATGACGGCTTTGATGCCTGTTCTGGAACAAATG
>JAATVS010000712.1 GCA_014523695.1 Nitrososphaerales archaeon TH5895 | reverse complement strand
TTTTTCTATGGAGACAAAAAGCTGTCTCTCCTTCGCTTCTAGATCAGCAATATTCGAGAGATAAGATACAATTCGACTTGGATCAAAACCAAGCAGTCTTGAATTATTGATCAAATTTACAACTTTGGGAAGATCACTCTCTATGTGTATATTGTGATTGTTCATAAGAAGGTCCTTCGCTTTGATGAAGGCACTCAAAGTTTGTATAGTAATAGCATTATTTTTCAGCGTGCTTTGCAGTTGTGCTTCTGCATTGCTTTTCTCCTTCATTGCTTGCTGGACCTCATTATCAACTCTGACTTTTTCTTGTACTTTTTCTTGAACGTGCTTCGGGAGTTCGGAGATAGGCATATCGTTAACTAAATCTACAACCTGTCTAGCCGTGTTGACTATTGTATCAGGTGAAATATCAAAATACTTACATTTGTCATATATCTGATTTAAGAACAGGTATAGCTGATCCTCTTCTGCCCCTAGGCTCCTAAGCACGTTTACAATTCTAATACCTAAAGCACATTCTGCAGCGGTAACGCCGCTCTTTCGACATTCGATGACCAACTCCCTAAGGGAGTCAAGCTCTGATCGACCTAATTGTAATCTCCATTCTTCAACTACGTTGCTTACCGCACCTGTTGAAATTCCATTGTTTACGGATATTTCCTTGCGACGTTTTCCCGAAAGCCAATCTCTTATAATCTGGCTCTTAATGTATGGCGATAGGCCTATGCCCATGGTTTTATTGCATTAGTATGCCTAATATAGCTTTGGTCATATTGGTCACCAAGTGGGTCACCATTGCGGTCAAATTGCAGATAGATTAGAAGTGAATTCAAACACAATGTGCAATTAATCTTCAACATAGAATCCAAATTTCGGCGCCGAAAAATCTCGTACTGGTATATAAAGAGAAACCGCCAACACGATTTGAATACATAATAGGTACGTTCATGCTGAACACCTAGTCGTGCAAAATAGCTCAGGAGCAATCTTGATGGTAGACGATGAATCTGATATAACCACTTTGTTTCAATATTATCTGGAAAGTTCCGGCTATCGGGTTCAGGTATACAACGATCCTCTGAAGGCTTTATCTGAGTTTAGAGCTGGTCTGTACGATTTAGCTTTGTTGGATGTGAGAATGCCTCGCATGAGTGGATTTAAGCTATATGAAAAAATTCATAGAATAGATAGTGCTTGCAAGGTTTGTTTTGTTACTGCATTTGAGATTTATTACAGATCACTGAAAGAGTTTTTTCCTAATTTGGATGTAACTTGTTTCATAAGAAAACCAGTGAGTAATGTAGAATTACTGAACCATATAGCTTCGGAGTTAAATTCATGATGAGACGTGCTATTCCACTCCCATTTCATCCTAAACCCTTCATAAAGTAGAATTGCATTGACCACGGTAGGGGATCCAATGGTATTTTTCCCAATAATCGCAAAAGTATTAAATACATCATAATAACAGGTTACACATTGCAAAGAGGAATCTCAAGCTCCAGCCTACTTATCGGAATTATTGAAGAAATCGAAATTCATAGGATCAAACATCCCGAACTCTCCTTCTACGGAGCAGACCGAACTGAAACTACTGAACTTGTTGATTCTATACGACAGAATGGTCTTTTGCATCCCCTAATAGTGAGAACAAGCGGGGATTTTTTCGAAATTATTGCCGGATGTAGACGCTATAATGCTTGCAGAAGGCTCGGACTTAGAAAGGTCATCTGTCACGTAGTGGAGCTTGACGATAAATCCGCGTTCGAGGTATCATTAATAGAAAATATGCAAAGAAGAAATCTTGATCCTATCGAAGAGGCAAGAGCTTTCAGAAGTTATGTCAGTGACCGTGGTTGGGGGAGCCTGACTGAGTTGGCATCCAAGATCTCCAAGAGTACCGCATATATTTGTAAACGACTATCATTGCTCGAACTTCCTGAAGAGCTGTTGAAACAAGTTAGTAGCGGCCGGATCTACCCAAGCACAGCCGAAGAGTTGATCCCTCTTAAGGATTCTAATGAGCGACATCGTATAGCAGGCATGGTTATCAAGAATGGTTACTCTTCAAGGCAGACTAGAACGCTAGTGAAAGCAAGCCAAGATGAGCCCGACAGTGACTACGGCCTTAATTCTTACCAGGATAAGATAGTGGATCTTGAATTGAAGGCAGCACGTTCCTTTGATAAATCAATAACTGCCTTGAAGATTGCAATGAGCAAGATTTCCTCAATTGCCGAAGCCGTGGAAGACAATTGGATCATATACGAGATACTACTCCAACACAGGAATATGTTAAACGCTCAGATTGACGTGCTAATTAGAGAAAAGAAAAAGCTTCGATGATTTAATGTAGATAAGTCCTATATTATAATGCAGAGTACAAAGGGAAATGAACTTAGTTTTAGCTATACCTTTCTCACAGTTCATTTCTGGGAATCATGATCGGCCTTGACCATAACTAGAGTTATGATTATTGTGTATACGGCCAAGTTTGAGATGGATATTTTAAAACGCTCCTCCTAGTCGTATGCTGGAGTAATTCTTGTCCTTCTGAGAGTCACGTATATAAACAATTAGTTCAATGATTTTCTTTTTTAGGTCAAATTGTAAGAAATTCCAAAAACCAAAACCATTATCAATTACTAAAGATAATTAGAGTCATGGGACTTAGCAAGATTCGTGGTTATGTTAGAGTGGATGTCGGGCGTGCTTTAGAGATAGCCAGGGGGATGCTATAAGATGGAAAAGAAGATCTTAAGAGTCAAAATTGATACAAAAGACGAAAATGCATTTACTAGATTAGTGCTAGAGGAGCACCTCGATATGGCAGGTGAACGACGTGATAAAGATGGCAAAATAGTTGCCGAAGCATACATGCTATCAACCCAGTTAGAGAAATTACGAGAGTCTGGTATTAATATAACGGTATTAGACGAAGACGCAGCCAAAACTGGAAGACAAAGACAGAAACAAGTTTCGTCCGTAAATAGGTTTGCGTTCGGTGACCGAAGTCCAAGTCCGCCGAGCGGTTTTGGTAAGAAAGTGTGACTAGATAGGGGATGAAGATTAATTAACATGTCCAATCTCGATTCTTATCTTAGTGTAAATGAAGTTGAAGACTCGATTGCTGCTTTGGCTCAGGCATATCCGAATACATGTCAGCTGATAAAATTGCCAAATCCGACTACAGAAGGACGCATTTGTCATGCTTTAAATGTTGGTAGAGGATTAGTAGATTCTAGCAAGCCTGCTGCGCTTTTTACCGGTGCTGTCCATGCCAGAGAATGGGGAGGATCAGAGATATGCGTTTACCTTGCTTCTGATATTCTTGAAGCATATGAACGCAAGACTGGATTAAGGTATGAAGGAGACGGCGAAGGAAAATATTTTACTGCAGATCAGATTCGATCTATAGTGGACAATCTTAATGTAATAGTTTTTCCTTGTGTTAATCCTGATGGACGAAATTACAGCCAGACAGTAGAGCCGCTCTGGCGTCGTAATCGTAACCCAACTGAGAGTGGGGGCAATCCAGATTGTATAGGGGTCGATCTGAACAGGAATTACAATTTTCTATGGGATTTTCCAAACTTATTTTTTCCTAATACAGTACGTACTTCGGCTGATCCATGCGATTGGTTAAGTCAGACGTATCGTGGATCTGCCCCATCCTCAGAGCGAGAAACACAGAATGTTGCATGGTTACTTGATAATTATCCGACGATCAGTTGGCATATAGATATACATTCATACAGTCAGCTCATTCTTCATTGCTGGGGAGACGATGAAAATCAATCAGTAGATCCTCAAATGAACTTTGCTAATTCAGCATACGATAGAAAGCGTGGAAAAAAGAATGATGATTACAAGGAGTACGTTCCCGCTGACGATCTTTCCTCTTGTGTAAGTCTTGCCGATCGTATTAATGACGGTATAAAGGCAGTAAATAGTAATGGGTATACGGTACAATCAGCATTCGGTCTTTATGCTACTTCAGGAAGCGGTCAGGATTATTCCCACAGTCGTCACAACGCTCTTCCTGGCAAGAATAAGGTGTTTGGATTTACAATAGAGTTTGGGACAGAGTTTCATCCTCCATGGGAGGAAATGAAGTCTGTTATACGTGAAATTGATGCGGGTCTATTGGAGTTCTGTTTAGCAGTTCAAGAATAACCAGCCATGCTTAGATAGAACTCATACCCATCACTTTTGGTCATAGGACATGACATTGTAGCAAAAGCCTAGGACACGTTGGTTGTAGTAGCACTTCTGACATCGTTGGCGGAAAAGTCCAGAAAAGATTTAGTATTTAATACTGCTGGCCATTGTGGTTAATACTATTACACCATTCTTATGGGTATGAGATATCTAAAACCAGTAGTACTTAGCTGTAGGTACAGATGATTACATGAGATGTATGGTATGATGAAAAATACTAATTGAATATGTCTATCAGTATCAGAATGTTCGCTCCAGATTCGGAAAAAATTAAGAAGGTATGAAAGAAGTCTTGTAACGGTTGCGCCACGGATGCTAGTGCAACTCGTGGGATATGTCTGATGTTTTAACCGAACCTTATTGCGCATACCCACATATCTCGATGATCAGTCCGTAACCATTACCTTTTATCATCCCTTTAAGTTTATTTCATGTACCCTCCGAAGACAGGTGTCCAATGACAGGGTCTATCTCAATTAGCAGTAATAAATGAGTAACTTCATGCTCTAATATCTTTATCAATGACGTAGCAAATTAAAAATTTCGGCGCCAATATTTTGAAAATTTAATTCAATTTTCTGTACTACTTTATTAATCTCCTGTATTCTGTACTACTTTCGTTTTCTTATTTATTATGTTTCTTTCTTATCTAAGCAAATAGACAAAGCTGCACAGCCACTAATACTATTCCATTCAACTTCCATTCCCCCCCATCATTAATTAGGAAAATATAAACTAACCATCTGAGTCCATTATTATTTGGGATTTGATACGGCGCTATGGAATGGACTACAGATGGTATTTGTAGATAGAGGAGGTCAATCAATCGCTGACGTAATGGGTAGGAAACAAGGTTGTGGCGGTTGGAAGTAATTCGCAGCTAAGGAAAACTGGGGATACAATTGATAATGGCATTATTAGAAACAAGGTAGGGAATAGTTCAGGCTGCTATAAACAATTTATTTACCAGACCAAACAGGTATTTTCGTGTTCTGGTGCAATTGATCGCAGAATGATAGTAATTACACCGGTACTTTACCAATACAAATATGAACGTTATCTATGAATAGTTCTACTTGAACAGTGCATTAAATCGATAATTTGATACCGCGATATATCTTTTGTAATTCGCCAACTGTTTCCTCTAAAATGGTGTCAGTTAGTTCGCCGACGCCTCTGTTGATAGCATACGCATCATGCTCCATTTTTTTTTAGATATTCATGTAAAACCCTCTTCAGACTATCGAAAGTTGTTCAATGAAATTCCCAAGATTAGCTTCAGAAACTTCTAATGCTCAAGGCATTCAAAAAAAAGAAGGAGGAATAAAATACTTCCCGACAGATATGCCTGATGTTGTGTCTACGAGCACTAGCCTTTATTGGAATCCGTTCAAGATATTTGTACCATTTATTATCCCAAAACCGAAGTCATAGCTGAATCCAATCCGGTTAACAGGACTAGCAGTTCTTTGTATCAAAGCCTTTAGCACGTGAGGGTCCCAAGCTGGATCTGTATTCGCTGTAAACTTTTCCCTCAACGCAGCAACTACTCCTGCGGCCACAGGACATGCAGCCGACGTACCACCGTCCCTGGGACGAACACCAGAACCCTTAAAGGAACTATATGCAGTTATATCCGGTTTCAATCTGCACAACCCAGCCGGCCCCTGAGATGAGTACCCAAGCCTTCTATGATCTGTAGTGATCGCAACAACGGTTATTACATCAGGACTGCCGTTGCAGCCATGAATACTAGCCCCTGGTCCAACGTTGCCTGGACCACAGCGGCTGTCTGAACAGGTAGGGCTGTCAGACGTACCACAGTTTCCAGCTGCGAACAGTACATCTGCCCCAGCATTTACCAATGTGCGAGAGATTTGAGTAAAGGGGTGGTTAGGATTTGAACTATAGTTTCCCGGATCGAATGGAGGTAGATCTTCTGAAGTGTCATACAATCCCCAACTATTATTAACTACCAATGGACGCCTCGGCTCTTTCTCTAGCTCTTCGAGCAAACTAGCGAAAGCAGCCACACCATCGGATAAGAATGCCGTCCAATCCTGCCCTGTGGATTGCAGAAGGGCATAATCCAAAAGCTCGGCGTCAGGTGCAGCAATAAGAACATCAAATGCGCACATAGTACCATGGCCTCTAGGAGATTCCCCCGGTCTGACATTCACACCTGGTGGACTCCATCCTCTTTCGACTTTTATATGATCATCCTTTGCAATACCAGTATCAACTACAGCAACCTTTACATTCTTGCCTGTCAAATTCCAATTGCTAACCCCTAACTTTTCTGCAACAGTATTAGAATCGCCTATGGCTTCTTGGGGGTTTGTTGGGCAGTAATGATCATTAAAATGATAGATATGGGGATCAACATAAATGCCAGCTATATCATCGGGATGTTCCTTTAGTAACGTCTGAGCAGCAGATTCGTTTTCGAAGTCTGCTCTTATCACATAAGCATATTCTTCTTCTACAGCATCCAAAGCACGGACGTTAATGTTCGCGTCGCTCGGTTTTCTAGCAGCGACAGAAGTTGCTCCCTTTACTGGAATCGGTGGTAGAGACGGATCTAGCTTAAACCCTCTTGGTTTTAATGCTTCCTCTAATTCACTCTCTGCAGCAGAAAAAGAACGCGATCTCGCTGCAGATTGTAGCCAATCATGCTTTTTTAGCACAATCATTCTTTTATACATAAACAAAAAGATAGAATGGAAATTATTAAAGTTTCTCCTAAATTGTGCGGATCACTCTTTTGTCCTTAAAAAGGGTAACTCCCTCTTTAGCTTCAAGCTTTTTCTTTGCTTCCGGACTTACGATACCACGAACCACGTAACGTCCTTCGCCAGGGTTTACCAAAAAAGGGCCATACGATGGGTCCAATTCTACTCCAGTTCCATCTAAAAGTCTTTTAAGGCTCTGCGCATCGAGCTTTTCACCTGGTCTTCTAATTTCTATCATATACCGCTCAACATATTTAGCACCTTCAGATGAACTATCCCTTCTTTTTTCTATAGGGTCGTCATGCATAATAATCTAGATATGCAATATCATTCTTAAACTATACGTAGCTGAATTTTTTAGTCAGGGCGATCAGCGTCATCAGGTAACTTGTGGTACTACTGACGGTGGTAAGGACCACGAGATATTGTCGCTCTCCGGCAAACGGATCATATGGGGTAATGGGTCTCGTGTCATTGGTTTCTTGCAGCATTTATAATCCTCTATCTATGCTATCCATAAGGTTCAGAAATCCATCTTGATCTGTTCTGATCTTCTGGTTCGGCTAGAACGAGCTCTTCAAGAAGGTTATTATTGACGCAACGGAAAAGCTCATGAATTTTTAGCATCAATTCGATCTTCTTTTCAATCGGAACTTTGATCGAACTCTTCCTAGACTTAAGGTATACAAGGATGCTATACGACCGAGGTAATAGTCGAACGTTTGTGCAAGCCTTTCCAATATGCATAGAAAGTGCCTGCACATTCTGATTTCTGAACAGTAGTAACAGTACTACTATCCGAATAGGCAATGGAGATATTTGAGGTTGAAAATAATTTCATTACCTTTAGAGACGAAGATCTAATGTTTATTGACGACTAGTATCACGGGCTGTCAACACAACAGCGAAGCAACAGAAGATAACTATTCACAGAGCGATTCTCACCATTCCAAAATAATTGCATTCATAGGGCCGGATGGATCACGGGAAAACCGCTTATGCAGTGCCGCGTAAAGATGATACGCTAATAGTTGAGCGTGAATGCAAGTGAACGATGCGGCGATTGCATGGCTGCTCCCGGAACCAGATTGGAAGTTGCATGATCTCACTTGGTGCTATCCCCTTACACATCTTTCGTTGTCGGTGACTGTATTCTTAAGATTCGTTGGGCGGTTCTCTATGGTAATTCCAGGATCAGTTACGCCTGTAGTTTCACCTTCTCCTTTAAAGATCTGCGAAAATAAAATCCCAGAAATAAAAAGAAAATCTTAATAATCAGTAGTTAAGAACTGGTGTATGAAGTCAAGAGTATACAAAAATAAAGAAATAAGCTATTCAGTTTCCGAAGATCCAAACTATGTCGGTCTAGTAGATGTAGAAATTGAACACAGGCATGTTCATGCTGCGAAGCTTTTAGATGGTACTTACGCAACCCATTTCCTTCCATATCTACACTATGATTCCATTGAAGAACTCACAAATGAAGTGATTGATAAAGTCCCTTTTTATCGAACTTTAAATTTGAACAGAAGGTAGTAGAGGAATGGGAAATACTATAATTAGAAAAAATGTGAAATCGTTATCACCCCAAGAGAGACAACGTTTTGTGGATGCAGTTAAAGCATTAAAAGCAAATACTACTGAAAGTAGGGTAGCAGATAACAAATATGATGATTACGTATTGTGGCACGCACAAACAATGGCGATTGCCGCTGGCTCTGATGCTACTGTCAATATGCGCAATTTAGCTCACAGAGGA
>JAATVS010000138.1 GCA_014523695.1 Nitrososphaerales archaeon TH5895 | reverse complement strand
TAAAAAGATATTTCAAATATTTCGCAGATAGTGGTGAAACTCCCTTTACTCCAGCATTGCCACTATTGTTCGCTTACCGAGAAGCATTGGAGATGGTATTGGAAGAAGGACTAGAAAAGAGGATTGAACGTCATAGGAGATGTGCCAACGCATTTTACACCGGCCTAAATGAGTTAGGGTTCACCCCTTTTGCGCATCCTGAAGCAAGGAGCAACGTCGTGATAGCCTTTAATTACATTCCGGGTATAGAAGATAAAACTTTCAGAAAAATTCTTGGCGAAGATTTCCGTGTCCTTATCGCGGGTGGTTTTGGCGAGTTGAAGGGAAAGGTTTTTAGGATAGGTTCAATGGGTGAAGTAGATCGCTATCATGTAATTAGAACTTTGTCCGCTATCACATCAACTTTGAAAATCATGGGTATTCAAACAAAATCCGAAGCCATACCTGTCGCAATGAAAGCACTGAATGTATGAAGGTAAATCTCTTGGAAGGAACACTCAAACTTAATATATGGTACTTCGATAGCGACATGTATGCCCTTGGAGAAAGGTTCGCTTATACTCTTAGATTACACTGCCAAGATTAAAGATACGGATAATATAATTGAAACCACCATCGAAGAAGACGCCAAAAAATCTGGCACGCATGATCCTTCCCGTAACTATGAACCTAAATTAATCTCAGTAGGGGAGGGTTGGGTCTTGAAGGGACTGGACGAAGCTCTATCCACAGCAAATGAAGGAGATAAGATGGATGTAGAGATTTCACCAGATAAGGGCTTTGGCGAAAGAGATCCCAGTAAGATCCGGATGATTCCTCAAAGGAAACTTGGTGACAAGTCGGATGAGGTATCCATTGGCGATGAAATCGAAATAGAAAAACGGAAGGGCATAGTAAGGTACGTAGGCTCAGGCAGAGTTCAATTAGATTTCAATCATAGATACGCCGGAAGAGTTCTTCTCTACAATATCAATGTAGTAAAGAAAATTCAAACAGACGATGAGAAGGTCAAGTCGTTGACTAGAAGATGGATACCACTGAAAGACGACAAGATCAAATTCGAAATAAAGGGTCCGATCCTTGAATTGTTCCTACCTGAGGAAACCTTCCTTCTGGACGGAATACAAATAATAAAGGGAGCAGTATCAAATGAAATTTTCAAGTATGTACCTTCAATTAGATCGGTTAAATTCATTGAGGAATACGTTACTCGAGAGAAGGATGAGAAAGATAGCAATGTAGAAGAGCAAGAAGGCAAGAAAGTAGAAGAGCAAGAAGGCAAGAAAGTAGAAGAGCAAAAAAAGAAGCAGTGATTCAGCTACTTTTGGTAGTTGCTGTTTGTTTTTAGCTGTTCATATTACGTTAACTTTTTTTGCAAGGGTAGTTGCCTTATTTTTGTCTAATTTTTCTTTATTGAGAATCGTAAATCTTTCAGGTCTTAAAGAACCTGCTAATACTAGTGATTGCACTACTTCACGCTCGGTCAAATTGATTTGTTTTCCTTTTGTTGGAGCACCAAATAAAGCCAAAGTCTCGGCTATCTTTTCCCAATCTAGTCCATGTAACTTGGCCATCATGATCGTCCCAATGCCTACACGTTCGCCGTGAAGTCCAGAATTCTTCCCGGCCACATATTCAACAGCGTGACTAAATAGATGTTCTGAGCCAGAGCAGGGTCTGCTGCTTCCTGCTATGCATGAGGCGACTCCGGCACTGATCAAGGCTTCCACAATAGTTCTTAACCCATACACCTTGTCCATTATAAGATTGCGACCCTCGTCAAGAATTATTTTTGCACTTAGGTATGCAAGATTAGCAGCGTATGTCCCATAGTACTCCTTTGCTTCGTCTCTAGCAAGTTCCCAGTCCTTGACGGCCGTTATCTTGCCAACAAGGTCTCCACAACCGCTTATCATCAAACGACGTGGAGCTTTGGACATTACCTCGACATCCGCCAAAACGCCAATTGGGGTTTTTGCTTTCACGGAATATGGCTTGTCTGCGCCCCTCATCGAAACGAAAGGACTTGAAATCCCATCATGCGAAGCAGATGTAGGGACGCTTATGAAAGATTTACCCAGCATAAATGCCGTCATCTTAGCGAGGTCGACTGAACGCCCTCCACCTTGACCAACAATTACGTCCGGAGAATACCTTTTGATTGCACTAGCCAGTTTTTCTGCTTCATTGACAGTAGCGTCAGCGGCGACAAACCATTTGTATTCGTTTAAATCTGCATCTTTCATGGATTTTTGGGAAATTGCTTGAGTCCTTTCCTTTACAATCTCACCACTGATAAATGCAATTCGTGAAAAATTATGGTCTAGTTGCTGTATGAAATTACCTAATCCCACAATAACAGTTGATCCTATCAATATCTTCCTCGGCAATTCCATCAAATGAGATTCCTGGGTCAAAGGTAAGTTACCACAAAGCTACTTTTACCTTCACTTTATCCTATCTATAACCGTATCTGGAGTAATCGATTGCCTTTAATTTCCATTAGCTCTACAAGTTCCTTTAATCAATACCGCTGGGTATGGGCGGTCTTATAGTATGAAAAATGGTTTGAAATTCCACCTTCGAAAAACATAACTGAGTATTAGGCTAGTTTGAGCATCATTTATTTAAGAGCTGTGTTCTCCGGTCGAAGATTGATATTATTTGAAAGGATCAGATATCTTCGAACTCATTCTAAATATAACATCAACCAACCTGAACCTGCTGAATCCAGCAGGTACTTTCAAGCCTTCACTGATGGATAAGTATAGCCCGAAATCTCCATACTATAAACTAGTACCATGTAATGGTAAGCTTGGGAACGATGAGACGTGCCTCTCAGATCTGTGTGCATTTAAGAATCCAATGCTTGGCACTTGCCCAAGATGTTATCCCTTCGTAGATGGGACATGTTTCCATACTCTCATTGCTGCTCTCGCCACCACATTGGCCTCGATAAGCATATCAACTTACACATCAAAATACCTGTGATTACAAAGATTGGGGGTGTACGTAGCTATCGTTCATTCGCTTGTTTCCTGTATGCTACATTGGACGGGACTCCTTGAACGGGAAATAGGCCTGAACGGGATACAAACGTGAGCTTTCTAACCCATAAACTAGATACTCTTAGTTACAAATAGCCAATTGGCCACCCTTAAAGGGTTTAACGTCAAGCATATATATGCACAAGTTGCGAACGATGTTAGCCTATGATTCGTGAACAGACAAGTCAGAATTTCATGGTAAAAATATTGAATACATTGCCGTCAGAATCCGGGCTCACACGAATAGAATATGAAGGACCAAGGATAGCTTTATTCTCGACTAATCCTGCATATTTTATCCTAAACAGTAACATCATTTCAAACATGGTAAATTCGGTGAAAAAAAGGATTATAATTCGAACTGATGAATCCATCAGGAAATCAGAGACAGAATGCGAAGACGCATTACATAAGGTACTTCCCAGCAGCATAAAAATTTCAAGATTATTGTTTGATCCCGCGGTTGGTGAGGTTACAGTTTTGGTCGAAAATTTGACCATGGAATACTCCATGAGCGATCAAGAGAACGCAATCTTATCTGAAAAAACAGGATGGAGGTTCTTAATTAGACGAGCACCAAAGGATTTTGGAATAATTGAACAGATTAATTCGATATTAGTAAAAGGGGCCAACGAGCGAGTTCGATTCTATAAAGAGGTAGGTGAAAAGATCTTTCGTCCTAGATTAAACGAAAGAACTGAAGTCAGCCTAGTTTTGTTGGGTGGATTTAATGAGGTAGGTAGATCTTGCATTTTAGTCACTACCAACGAGAGTAACGTCCTGCTTGATTGTGGCATTAATTCATTTTCAAGTGATATGACAAGCTTCGCGCCTAGGTTTGACATCACAGGTCTAAACATAGACGATATAGATTGTGTCCTATTGAGTCACGCACACTTAGATCATTCGGGTTTCCTACCCATGCTGTTCAAGCATGGCTATAAAGGCCCAATATACTGTTCTGAACCTACAATTCCTTTGACATATTTGCTCCTCAAAGACAACATACAACTAAGAGAAGAGCTTAGTTTCATGAGTCCAACCTCCAAGGAGATCGAGGACGTCATAACTCACATGATAGCATTACCCTATGCGGTCGTTACGGATATTACTCCTGATATTAGACTAACTCTTGCAAACGCAGGTCATATTTTGGGCTCCTCTATCACCCATTTACATTTTGGAAATGGTGACCACAATTTAGTATATACAGGAGATTTTAGATTTGGCAGATCATTAGCACTGGAAAACGCCTATTGGAACTTCCAACGGGTTGAGACACTCATCGTCGAATCTACTTTGGGAGGTAAGGAGGACATCCTTCAATCAAGAGAGGAAACAAATCAGAAACTGCTTGAACTTATCAACAGCTGTTTATCCCGGGGCGGAAATCTACTTTTTCCCGTTCCTATATTGGGACAATCCCAAGAGCTTATCTTGACTTTGAGCGGATTTGCTAAGGCGGGTATGCTTACCGCAAAGATTTGTATTGAAAAATCAATAGGCGAGGCCAGCTCGGTTTACGAAACTTATATGGAATATCTTTCCAAAGAGATAAGGCAAGGACTTGATGGGTATTCGATAAACATGTTCAAGCCACCAAAATCTCAGATTGTCGAATCTAAGAAACTTAGGAAAGGCTCGCATATTATAATATCACCTTCATCAATGCTAACTCACGGCCCGTCTGTCGGTTATCTTGGTCAGATATATGATGATCCTCTGAGTGCTGTGGTCTTTACGTCCCATATCTTGCCAAACACCCCAGCACATAGTTTGGTTGAAGGTAAAAAGGATCTGGTGAATGAAGGTAAAATGCTTAACGTTGAGTGTAGAGTGGAAAGCTTTGTAGATTTCACAAATCACTCAGATTATGGGCAGATCCTGGCATATGTGAAAAGGATGAAACAGAAGCTACGGAAGGTGATTGTAAATCATGGAGATAAGAGCAAAGCTCAAAATCTGGCTGGAGCTATAAACCGGATTCACAGGATACACACACAACATCCTCTTGTGGAGGAAGCGGTAAAGCTAGTATGAAATCTTTTGCTAATAAAATACCTGTTACTAGAATTGCAGTCCATATTCGTTGCGAGTCCTAAGTTGTTTTTAATTCATAAACCACTAGGTAATCTCGTGAGCACCCCTCCAAATTTTCACTTTTGATGGAGTAATCACTACCCGTTCTTCACCCAACCTTGCGATATCTCCACCGGAGGATTGAACGAACTTGTATAGGTCGTCGATGACACTTCGTAACTCATCGACGCTCTTTTGAGCAAGAGGCGTGACCCTAATAATCACGATCATCTGTTTCTTTAGATCTTCTTTAATTAATTGAACTTCAACAGGATCACGGAGAGTTATAGCTTTCAAATATACCTGTGGTTCATGCGCTTGCATTAAATTATCTCTTATCCATTGTACGATTTTCAGAAATAATCAAATAGTCATTCTGGTCAAAAGATATTGACCCCTTAGGTTAGATCATATACTTAATTTTCTTGCAACTGAATTATCCGACACCTGGCAAACCATCGTGATTTCTTTTTGCTGATGAAAAACTGTCAGCTTTACCATTTGATCTCTTGGAGCATCACTATATCGTCCAACAATTCCTCCCGCCAATAGCTTTAAATCGTTCCTGAGTTCAGAACCCTTTTTGATCCTCAAAATCCCTAACGGTCCAGTAAACTCTATAGCCTCAAAGGAGTAATCATCGTCAAGATAGAGAAATTTCATGATTTCATTTTCACGCTGATTTCTACCGACGACAAGCTTTGCATGAGTTGACAGCCTGAAATGTCTTCCCACTTTAAGAAGTTCAACGTCATTGAGGGTCGGGACTCCATCAGTATGCTCAAAAAGGTCATAAACACGCTTAGAGAATGCGGGATCGGTAAGAAGACATCCACCAGCAGAATTTGGAGGGTCCTGAATACCGAACTGCTTTGCCAATGCTAATTGTTCTTTTCGAGACCTACCTGCGATTGAATGAAGCTTACTTCGGTCAATAATACCAAGCCTTTCTGCGTCGGATGGAGGAAGTTTTCCTGCTGAAAGTGGCCTAATTACTTTACCGACCAAGTCAGATTCTTCCTCAATTATTCTAAGAGCGTGACGGTGCTGGCTCATGGGTCTCTGTGACAATACTTCTCCGGTCACCAAATATGAAGCTCCAATGCTCTCCATATGGTCCTTTGCAGCCTTGAACATCATTGCCCTACAATCGATGCAAGGATTCATACCCGATCCAAAACCATGCTTCGGATTTTTTAACATTGAAAGATATTGTTCGCCGAAATAGACTGTTTTTAATTTAATTCCTAGCGAATCTGCAACCTCCTTTACTCTGTGGCCACATCCCTTCCCACAATCAAAATCACAGAATGGAGTTTTTACTGCAACTGCTTCCACTTCGATCTCTTGATCCATTACCAATCTTGTGGAGAGATTGCTATCAAGCCCTCCTGACAGAAGTACAACGACCTTTGGTTTCTTCAATGGAGTGGAATTTGCTTCAGATGAAGATGACATAGTTGCTGATGATGCTTAGGTCTAGGTATTATATCGTTTGCCCCGAAGGGATTGGGACCGTCAGGGCCCCTACTAACTTGCATGAAGATGGACTTCAGGTTATCGTTTATAGGATGGAAATCAGAAACATAATGATATGAAGAATTCTATAGGAAGATTTATGACTGCTAAATTGTCATATATACTCCAGTCCAATACAGCGAAGGAGGCAGCCATGAAAATGGAACAGGATAATTCCTCTGCATTGATAGTGTTGGATTCGAATGAGAAACCAGTAGGAGTTGTTACGCACAGAGACCTAGTAAGAAGTTCATCTGTTGAGGATGTTCCTTGCGACAGGATCCTGGTCCAGGACATTATGTCCACTCCTATCGTTACAATTGATCCATATTCGCCTATTGAAACGGCAGCAGACGTAATGAAGCAGAATAATGTTAGGCACCTTTTAGTCGTGGATACTGACAGACCAAATGAGCCTCTTGGAATCTTAGGCTCTCGCGATTTTGCACTGTACATAGAAAATGAACACCTAGAATAAAAATGATCCACTCTGCCTGTGTTTGACCAACGATTATATTGGAGATTTGAAATTTCGATATCAATTGACTGTAGAAGCGATATCGAATTTCGACTCGTATGCCTGGGTAGCTGTCGGGCTATTTGTCTTGGGCATAATTGGTGTGCTAATCTATGAGAAGTCTGACGCACGACAGAATTCAGCAAAAAATTCAGGAAAAGCTTCCGACATCGGGTCGTAAATGCTTGGAAATTGAGGCAAAGACAAAAGAATTCTACCGAAAACAGGGCTTCAGCGATCTTACGTATATACAAGCCAAATCATTACCAGTAATTTGTAGAAAGATAGATTCAATACTTATCGCGCCGACTGGTTCAGGAAAAACTGAAGCATCAATAATGCCGGTGTTAACCATGATCAAAGAATCGAATAAGGAGCATTCTAATGGGATTAAGGCGCTGTATATAACTCCACTTCGATCACTAAATAATGACGTCTTTAGAAGAATCGAAAAATACACAAGCTACCAAGGTTTGCGCTTAGAAATTAGGCATGGAGATACAAGTGCCATCAAAAAGAAGAAGATGTCCGACAATCCTCCTGATGTATTAATAACCACTCCTGAGACTTTGGGTAACATTCTTACTAATAGCAAACTCATTGGACATTTAGCAACAGTACAATGGGTCATAATTGATGAAGTCCATGAACTGCTTCCGAACGAAAGGGGATCTCATCTATCGGTGAGTCTAGAAAGACTGGAAAAAGTTGCCAGCAATAGACCATCTAGGATAGGCCTTTCTGCTAGTGTGTCAAATCCACGTGAAGCAGGAAAATTCGTAGCTGGCTCGGGCAGGAATATAGCCGTTTTAATGGACAGATCAATGAGAGAATATGATATAGATATCAAATATGTAAATGGGACTATAAACGATGCGTGTAAGCTGATTCTTACGTATGCTGAACCAATGATACAGCAAAAAAAATCGATCTTGGTCTTTACTAACACTAGAGATGAAGCAGAGTATATAGGGACCATCCTAAAATCGCGCGCCAGCTTTGGGGTCGATGTTCACCACGGTTCCCTTTCGAAGACCAGTCGGGAGGAAACTGAGAAAAAATTACGTGAGGGTTCTGCAGGACTAGTTGTTTGCACATCATCCCTTGAGTTGGGATTAGATATTGGTTCAATTGATCTGGTTATCCATTACGGATCCCCAAGACAGATATCTAAACTCGTCCAGAGGATTGGTCGAAGTAGGCATAATAATCGTAGGTCGGCCAAGGGACTAATCATTACAAGTTCCCACGATGATGAACTTGAAGCCCATGCCATACTGTATCGCACAAGAAACGGGGAAATGGAGGAGCAAGGAATACATCAGATGCCATTTGACGTAATGGCTCACCATTTGGTGGGTATATCCTTGCAAGCAAAGACGTCCGTCCTTATCAGTGAGGCATTCCAATTGATTAAAAAGTCCTATCCTTTTCGAAACCTTCGGATAACGGATTTGATGATGTCGCTCAAGATTTTAGCCGATATTGGGTTGATAAGAATAGACATAACAGAAAACTCATATAGGTATACCCTACGGTCCTACAAGTATTACTTTAGCAATCTTTCAATGATTCCTTACGTTCAGAAATTCGAGGTTATAGATATAGTGGGTAAGAGGAAAATAGGAATGCTGGATCAGCAATTTGTTGGAGATTACGGAGAAAAAGGAAATGTATTCGTTTTGAAAGGGCTGCAGTGGAAAATTATTTCAATTGATGAGAACAGATTGGTTGTCAATGTTGAACCTCTGCAGGGGATCACCATGAATGTGCCATATTGGGCAGGTGAAACGATACCAGTAGACTATCTAACTGCTGTTCGAGCAGCCGAAAGCCGAAGACGCAATGCTAATTCGGATCTATTCTTTAGCAGGGAGATAATCAATAGCAGTTTGGACTTATTGAAAGAGCTGCCTAGTTCGAGGTTGATTCTGATTGAAAGCAGCCGCAAGAACAATGCACTGGTCATGCATATGCCATTTGGGACAAAAGTGAACAACACTTTTGCATCGGTATTGTCTACTCTTCTTTCTTCTCATCTGGGATACGTCGTTGAAAGCAGATCTGACGCTTATAGGATCTTGCTCACATCCTCTGCTGCTAGAATAGGAAAGGTTCACATCGAACGAATATTCAATGAACATGTTGACTGCGAACCTATACTTATTGCTTCATTCGCTGGTACCTATGTCATGAATTGGAAAGTATGGACAGTAGGAAGAAGGTTTGGTATTGTTTCAAAAGAATCAGTTTACGACAAAAAAATAGCCAGATTGCTGTACGACAGGTATATGAAAACCCCGGTTAGTGCTGAAGCGATACGGGAGCTAGTTCACGAAAAATACGATGTACATACTACGAATAGGATTCTTGAGGAATATGCAAATAACTCGATTAGACTTCAATGGATAGAGGTTGAAGAATTTACCGACTTAGCCAAACCTACAGTAGACCGCTATCAAAGATTTTCTGCTGCACCATTAAGTTTGGAGACTGGGATTATTGAACTTGTTAAAGAAAGACTCCTTAGAACTAAACATCGATTGATCTGTATTCGTTGTGGCGGATGGGAAAGAGTATTTGAAACAAAGGATGTACCTGATCACATACATTGTAAAAAATGCAGATCCCGCCTAATTACCGCTACCTACGTTTCGGATCTTGAGCTTCCTGGGATAATTGTAAAAAAGCTAAAAGGAGCCAAGATCTCAACTGATGACAGTAGAAAATTTGATCGCGCCTGGAAAATTGCCTCTCTAATAAATAACTTTGGAAGGAAGGCGGTTACAGTGTTGTCAGGTCATGGCATAGGTGCAGATACCGCTGCTAGGGTCCTTCGCAATTGTATCGATGATTCAACATTATATAGAGGCATATACGAAGCAGAGAGACAGTATGTACTTACTCGCGGTTTTTGGAATGACTAATTATAGAAGCGGCTTGGAATAGATCTGGGATTACCCAATTTTGTTAATGCTGGAGTAGGGTTTCAATGAAATCTGAAGTTTGCCATCTCTGTTGGTGCTGGTGACAACTCCTCTGATTTTTATTCTCTCACCAACCTTCAGATCGGTAACAAGACTAGATAGATCTCTCCAACCTAAAAGATTTATTTCGGCTGTATCATCACCTAATATAGTCTCAGCCAGAGAGATATTTTCACCATTTCTTGTAGTAACGGTATTGATTGAGGGAGTTTGAAGCACGATCCCTTCCACCAAATAAGGCCGGTCAGAATTAACAATATCTGCAATCTTCGTCTCGAGCCTTTCCAGGGATGGAAATGAGGAATCATCTTCGATCTCACTGATATAAGAGTCATCTCTAGACAAAGTTATCTGGTTGCCAAGGATCATGCTCGGTATGCATTGAATTATTATACCTGAACTGATCGAGGCTTTCGACAAATTTGAATCAATTCTAAGTGTAATAATCTTCCCATTTTTTTGGAAAGCAAGGCATTCTAAGTAACCAGTTCCTAGGTCTTTTCCAACAGATATCAATTTGAGATTAAGTACATCAGGTTCTGTTCCTGGATTGGAGACGTCAAGAGAAGTCCCTTCGTCTCCGTGTATTTCGAAATCTGAGTTTCCGTACTGTGCACTACCTTCCTTAATTTTGACACCAACGAGTTTTATATTCGAGCCTACTGTTAAAATCTTAGGAAGCCTCGATTCATCTATATTCCAAATAATTGTTCGCATCATCTTAGTGCCTTCTTCGTTTGATACATTCAATTGAAGTGCCCTGCCTTCCTGACCTCTAACATTCTTATATTCTACTATTCTGGGTGAAGATGAAATCTTTCCGAAAATTACGACGTTGTCAGTTTGGCTGGAAATCTTAGAAATATCACGCGTAAAATGGTCTAGAGAAGGAATATCCACACTACCCTCTTTAATTACTTCCATTGTGCTCATGTCTCCAACGTTAAGGACGGGTTTACCGTCTAAGCCGGACTTGACGTAACCTTTGGTTAGCTTGATGAGATCTCCTGGTCGTAGACCTGACTCCTCGGGAAATTCCACTCTTTTCTCCCAAAGTTTGAGTCTAATAGCACCATCGCCGTCAAGAATCGTAAGTGTTCTATTGCGCAACTCTTCGCTGTTATCTCTTCTCATGAAAGTACGTGTGGGATAGATGGACATCACTCTACCAACAACACTAATATCTCTCGCCCCGACGTAGAGATCCTTTAATTTTTGGAGACTGGACTGATTTCGTTCAAGTGATATTCCCAAATCAGCGGCCACGAGAAATAACGCCCCTTGATCCGTAAGATAGCCCGCCCCAATCTTCCGCTTTTTTTCGTCGACAAGATTCTTGATCTCTTCCGCGCTGATTTCTGGCTTTCTCTCAAGCAGGAGTTCAACCATTGCTTTAAAGTCACCTGACAATCATTGGTAACCTCCAGATAAAGTCAAATCACTCTTATCATGCATATAGATTATACCTGCCTATATATTTTGAGAACCACGTGCCTCCATATCCTGTCCGGCTAAGATTACTGTCAATTGGGAGTCTTGCTACAGTGCATAGTTGAGAATATACGAAGAGTGGACGTAATATATACATCGATAGTGTTGAAGACAATTTCATTGTTCGTAGAGTTTTGCACAAGATAGAAGTACCGTAAGAGATAAAATCATCAATAAAGTCAATCGGAGGCTTTCGTAGTGAATTAGTAGCAATACGAGATTTTCATGATACGACGGAAGAACCTGTGCCGCCATGATTCTTTTCTTATCCTATCTCTAGAAAGCTTAAGGTCCCCAACAAATTTGCATCAAATTCAGGTCTGAACATGACCCTGTTCAGAGATTGTAAAGGGGAAACGAGAACCCTCGAAATTTTCTGTACCTACCCTCTCCCAGTTTATGTCATACGCACGACTAATCCTTTTACTCATTATCATTATCTGTGTAGGTAGATTGGAATACAAATTTTCAACCTTTGAAGGATCCCTTGTCATTAATAAGGATCTTCTCCTCTTCATGAGGTATTTTACAGCGACATTTCTGTGAGTATGGCCTAAAACAGGGATCTGGGTATCGTTGACTACCATAATAAACTCCTTTTTTCCCATTGCTGAAATGCCTCTTTCTATCTTCGTATTAAAGGGGTTACGTCAAATATTCTCAATATTAGCCTTAACTGTCCTTATTCACTCTTATTTTCCAGATAGCTCTTCCCAATACATCACGCAAATCCTGACCACACATTTACGATTAGAGGAAAAAGCCTAGCCTCCACCTGCCCCGGCACCAATAGTCCCCCAACTTTGTTCCTGGTAAACATCTATGAGCTCATTAACAATATCATCGTATGTAAGATCGCGCTTGGAGACGTGCATACTCTCCGACAGAATGCCAGATAATCTCTTAAATGTTGAGTCCTCTAAGAGTAATGACTTCACATTACACTTTACAAGCTGAACTTTATTAGCGTATCTACCACCGACTTTGAATTTCTTGAGAGGTGAAATGAATCAGTTCCAATTGAGTAACCATGGGATCGGCCGGATTTGAACCGGCGGCCTCCAGCGCCCAAGGCTGGCATCATACCAAGCTAGACAACGACCCCGGTCAATTCAGTTTCTCTTTTGAGACAGTAGCTCTATATATATCATGATAAACAGATTTTCCTGTCTCATGGATTATCTGCAGTGCTACCAGAAGGCCGGTCAAATAGCCTCCGAAGTTAGGGAAACTGCAAGAAGTACTAATCATATCGGAAAAACGCTACTTGACATTTGCTATTCTCTAGAGAATAAAATTAAAGTACTTGGAGGTCTGCCCGCTTTCCCTGTCAACGTTAGCCTAAATGATGTAGCTGCACACTACACTGCCGAGCCATACGACGAAACCGAGGTAAAGGACGGTGATGTACTCAAAATCGATATAGGAGTGCAAATTGACGGATATATCGCTGATACAGCAGTAACGGTTTGCTATAATTCGAAGTATGATCCTCTTGTCAGAGCATCAGAGGCAGCGCTAGCTGAAGCTGTACGATACGCCACCGCTAATGCGCGTGTAAGTGAGATAGGGAAGGTTATAGAAAACACGATAGTCAAATTTGGCTTCAAACCCATCCAGAATTTGAGCGGCCATTCCTTGGATCAGTATACTATTCACGCGGGAAAATCGATACCAAATATACGTACTATAGGGTCCTCATTTGGGTTATTGGAAAACCAAGCTTACGCGATCGAACCTTTTGTGACCACAAAGAATGGTCATGGTGTGGTATTCGAGGGTAAAACAAAAAACATCTTTGCTATTAGATCGAGGAAACCTTCGAAAGATAAGAAAGCCGATTCTTTCTTGGAAACAATATGGAACACGTACAAATCTTTGCCATTCGCAGCAAGATGGTTAATGGATCGTTATGAAGCGACAGAAGTACTCAACTCAATAGACGTTCTAATCGCGAAGAAAAATATCCATGCCTACCCTATCTTGGTCGAGACTCAAGGACAGATCGTGACTCAGTCTGAACACACCATAATCCCTAAAATTGACCATGTTGACATCATTACTCGTTAGCTCAACCAGTTGTGGATAAAAAATAAACCGCCTGAAAAAGAAAGCGCTTTGTTGAAATTATTTGCATTTCGGCTACGATGCCTTGTCATACTATAATTAAACACACAACATCGATTCAATAAGAGTTTGGATTCTACGAATATGTCCGCGGTAGCTAGACCAGAATGAACAATGAAAAATGATATTTTTGAGTGTTCAAAATCGTTCAAACTGGACCAGAGAAACAAAGATAACAGAACTGACAGTAAAATACAAAAGAGAGGCTCAGATTTCTAACCAAACTCCCTTTCCAGTAATCTTTTCTTGTCGCTGATTCGAAACAATTTGTCTGTTCTCTTCACTGCTTCTGACCTAGGTCGTCGCAAAATCATTGACTGAAGAAGTAGATGGTTCTCTGGGATTACTAGGCCTGTTTGGTCGTCTGAGTACACAATCTTAAGGGTTTCTTCTTGGACGCGTAGCACGTCTTGATGAATATGTACCATGTTCGTGTCTCCATGTTCGAATCCGAGCTCGATCGCTTTCATCCTAACATCTGCCGTTCCCTTGGCAGAATTTAAAATAGCTACAGCGAATTCTTTGGCAAACAAATCTAGGATCCGATCCCTGGTGGGTGCTTTTGAACGAAATCGGACAATCATCTGATGGAGGTGCATCATTCTAGAAGGTACTTTAAAGGCCTCAACATAGAGGTTTGCATGCGGAATAAAGTCCTTCACGTCCTCCTGATGATGCGGATTTTTATCCCACTGGATAGAATCTTTCACTTCCTTTGAATCCTCTAGATCTGCCCACCTTCTAACCAATGTGACATCATAGCGTTGGATTTCATCCCCAAAGCTCTCCATTAGCGGCTGCATCACTTTGCCCATTCCAGATACGTTACAACTGCCTTGAATTACGTATTGTTTGCCTGATGCTTCATCATAATTTACTCTGGAATTGTGAATCATCTTAGCGACCGCTCTATCGCCGTGTCGCTCCTCTCCTCCTTGGAAGATAGCAGGTTTTCTCAGAGGTTGATAGAATCTAATTTTGTTACTATATCCTTCGCCTTCCTTAGCCGCATCTAGCACCAAGTCACATGCGGACAC
Source organism: Nitrososphaerales archaeon TH5895 (assembly GCA_014523695.1). GTDB lineage: Archaea > Thermoproteota > Nitrososphaeria > Nitrososphaerales > Nitrososphaeraceae > TH5896. Next base: position 1,260 of record JAATVS010000138.1, on the reverse strand, counting down.
AGCCTCCTCTATAGAACCGGCTATCAAAGACTTGTATTTAAGAGCTAAGTTTTCTGGAACGTAAATGTCAAATTTATTCTGGAGGTCTTCTAAAATCTGCTCATCTATAGTATACTTGGCGATTCCTAATAAACTAATTTCGTTGTCTCTGGATAGAGCAGATGCGAGTCTCCTTCCTATATTTCCATATCCATTAACGAACACCTTAGCCATTTGCTTCACCATAGAATAGGAAACAGATGGTTTGCTTTTATATACTGTAGTCGAACCAATAGGGTTGGGACTAGCAAAGTATTCAATTAGATTTTTATATGTTGGAGAAAAACTAATACACATACCCGTGATTGATTTTCTTCCAGCTTCATCTACGAATGAATTGCTGAGATTTCACATGGAGGTAATATCGCAGCTTGAAAATCCTTATTATTGATAACTACGACTCTTTTGTCTACAATATAGCTCAACTTGTAGGTAAACTAAGGTGTAGACCCACAGTGATCAGAAATGATGAAAAATCTGTTAAAGAAATTAAGGAAATGAATCCAGATGGCATCATAATATCGCCAGGGCCAGGGACTCCAACAGTAAAGCGGGACTTCGGAGTCTGCGGCAGTGTTATCAGTAAACTAGGTCCCTTATTTCCGATTCTAGGTATTTGTCTGGGACATCAAGGCATTGTTAGCTCCTTTGGTGGAAGGATTATTAATGCTAAGGAGATTAGGCATGGAAAGGTAAGTGAAATTAACTATGCTTCTAGCAATTTGTTCCTCAATATTGAAAATCCATTTGTAGCAACACGATATCATTCACTAGTCGCTGACCCTTCCAAAATCCCAGAATGCCTGGAAGTTACCGCACTCTCCATGGACGATCATGAGATAATGGCAGTGAGGCACAAGAAGTATCTAATTGAAGGGGTACAGTTCCATCCCGAATCAGTAATGACAACGCAAGGTCCTCAGATTCTTGTAAACTTTTTGAATATGATAAGAAGATGAATCCCAACCGGTCTCCGCTGCAAGTTTTGATTGAGAAAGTGGTCGTAGAAAAGGCTAGCCTTAGCAAAGTAGAAACAATGATTGCCTTCGATCGTATGTTGAATGGGAGCGAATCCGATACAACTATTGGTTCGTTTCTTACCGCCTTGGCCATGAAGGGTGAATCTGACGACGAAATATTGGGGGCTTATGAAGCAGTGAGAAGAAAAGAATGCAAGTTTGGAACTGCGCTAAGACCATCCATCGATATATGCGGTACAGG
>JAATVS010000711.1 GCA_014523695.1 Nitrososphaerales archaeon TH5895 | reverse complement strand
TCTTCAATCTCTTGAGAAGAGAGGAATTCGCAATGACTGATATCGAGCTTAGAGCCATTGCCGCAGCTGCAAATATTGGACTTAGCAACCCTAATGCTGCTATTGGAATGCCTCCAGAATTATAGATCAGGGCCCAGAACAAGTTCTGCTTTATCTTTTTCATAGTTGCTCTACTTAGTTTGATTGCTCTTGCCACATCCATTATGTCATCTTTTATAAGTATAATGCCACCGGTTTCTTTCGCTATATCTGAACCGCTGCCAATAGCTATTCCAATGTCAGCTTGTGCTAAAGCAGGAGCATCATTAATTCCATCACCAACCATTGCAACTACCTTATTTTCTTTCGCCTGGAGTTCCTTAATGACAGCCGCCTTTTCTTGTGGTAAGACATTTGAAATAACTCTGTTAATACCCACCTTCTTTGCCACCGCATTAGCTGTTTTTTCATTGTCTCCTGTTAACATAATCGTCTCGATACCAAGTTCTTTTAATGCCGTTATTGCAGCAGGTGAAGATTCTTTTAAGGTATCTGCAACTGCAATTAGACCTGCGACCTCCTTTTCCTTCTCTTCCGCTGAAGCTAGTAGCATAACTGTTTTCCCCTCAGATTCTAGAATTGACATCTTCTGGTCGACATAATGTTCAATATCTATCCCAAATTTGAACATCAATTTTCTATTGCCAAGTAAGATTTGTTGCTGCTGTCTGACGTGAGGTAAAGTTGCTCTTATCCCCATGCCAGATATGGCTTCAAATTCCAGTGGAGCTTCTAAAACTAATGCTTCTTCTTTTACCAGTACTTTTGATATCCATCGTTGATGTTGATCAGGTTGTACTTCTTCTTTCAGTTGTTGTTGGTTTTGCTGCTGCCCTTCTTTCATTATTTCTGCTCTTCCTGTTCTTACAATGGCTTGAGCTAAAGGATGCTCTGAACCTGATTCAACTGAAGCTGAAAGGATCAATACTTCCTTTTCGGAATGTCTACCAAATGCAACTATATCAGTTACCGATGGTTCTCCCTTAGTTAACGTACCTGTCTTGTCAAATACTATGGTTGTTATCTTCTGAGAGCGTTCAAGATACTCTGCACCTCTAATGAGTATTCCAGCTTCTGCACCTTTACCGACTCCAACCATTAATGCAGCTGGTGTTGCTATTCCCAATGCACAAGGACATGCTATTATTAAAACTGCTATGAAAGACAGTAAACCCATGACAAAGTTACCCATAACGAGATACCATACTAGAAATGCTGCAATTGCAACAGATACGACGGCTGGCACGAACTTTGCGGATACAGAATCTACAAGTCCCTGTATCTTTCCTGTCGAAGTTTGAGCCTGTTCTACTATATGTACTATTTGTGATAGTGCTGTTTCAACACCTACTTTTGTTGCCTTAATCTTCAACAGACCTTGCTTGTTTACTGTAGCTCCTATCACTTCATCTCCTGGTTTCTTATCAGCTGGAATACTCTCACCTGTAATCATCTTTTCATCTACTGCAGATATACCTTCAATTATTACTGCATCTGTTGGTATTTTTTCTCCAGGTTTTACTATTAAAATATCATTTACAATAACTTCGTTTACTGGAATCTCTTTCTCCAATCCGTTACGGACAGCTCTAGCCATTGCGGGCCTTAAGTCCAAAAGCTTGCGTACTGATGCTGAGCTTCTTTTCTTGATGGCCTCTTCCATGTATTTTCCAAGAAGTACAAAGGCAATGATGACAGCAGAAACTTCAAAATAAACGTCTCTTTCTTTTACTGGAAACGCACCAGGAAAGAAAAGAACTACTGTGCTGTAAATGTAGGCAGCTAATGTACCCACCGATATGAGTAGATCCATATTAGCTGTTCTTCTCTTGATAGCCTGATATGCTCCAACGTAGAATGTCCATCCACCTATGAATTGTACTGGTGTTACAATTATGAATAAAAGCAGACCCCATGTAAGATAAGGAATGCTTGGAATTGGTGCCCATGTGACTGTCACAGCTCCAAAAGCTAATCCTAAATATAGTGCCCCACGCAGTACAGCAAGCACCAGAGCGCCTGAAGCTGCGATATACATTCGCTTTTTTAGCTTTGATAATTCTTTTTCTGGATTGGCAAAAGTATTCAAACAATTAGAGCTGCAGAAGTAAAACTGCCTACCTTCAATTTGAGCGGTAAACGCAGCCTTTTCGTTTACAATCATTCCACAGACTGGATCTTTGGCCATATGATTTTTTCTAGTTAACCTTCTTTAGATATTACCAGTTATTTTTGTTTAGGAATTACTGCACTACAGTGCAGTACATGTTACATTATAATTGGTTACTTTGAAACCCTGCGACATTCTTCTGCACACTTGCGACATATCTCAGCACATTGTTTGCAATGATCCATATGAGAATGTTTCTCACACTCTTCTGCACAAGCTTCGCATACTTCAGCGCATAAGCCGCAGACTTTCTTTGAGTAGTCACTTTCAGCTGACATAACTGCCGATGCAGCAGCGCAGGCATGGTAGCACGTGATACATATTTCCACACATCTTGCCAAAGGGTTTACATTCTCTTCATGCAGACATTTTACAGCACATATTTCACACGCTTCAAAACACTCGTTGCATGCATCAATACACGTACGATACTTCTGGCTCTGTAATTTTGCCATATATCATTATGATCATTGAGATAGTTAACTACTTCTGTTTACAAATGTAAATTTTAATAATTTGAAATCCATTTGTTAGTTGATGCCAATTAAGCTACGTGATACAGATATTGCTGTCTTGAACGCTTTACTGAAGGATGGACGCAAGTCATTGCGTCAAATCTCTTATGAGACGGGAATAAGTACGCCCACAGTTAAGAATAGATTCAATAGACTCGTCAATCTAGGAGTTATAAAGTCAATTTCTCCTATTCTTGATCTAAGCAAAATGGTAGATTATGCTCATGGGGGTAAAAGTAAAAACGACAGAAGTACGTACATAACTAATATCAGAACTGAATACGAACAGCAACACCAGCAATTAAGCAGCAGGAAAAAGCAACATAGAAAGGATTTCGATATTGAAATAGATAAACGAATGGCTCTTAATATTAAATGTGATTACTGTAAGACTCCTCTTGCTGGCAAGATATATCTGTTGAAATTTGCTAATTTCGAACGCTTTTTTTGCTGTAACCCATGCAAAGTGGCGTACAAGAAAAAATATAGTGGAAGAATAAATGCAATGAGCAAAACACATAGCGAAATTAAATGTTAATATACTTACTCTGATATCACAAAAGACGAATACAGATCCCATCACTAACGATTAGATAGGCATTATATTCTAGATTGTCCCTTGTTATTTCATTAGTTTACCAAAATGAGTCCCACTGGTCTTTGGAACCGTATTTATGATCATAATTGTTTTATCTCTTCTTGTTGGTTTGGTTATTTCTTTATACACATTTTTGTTGGTTATGATGTAAAGAAGAATCAACTTCTAAGAAAATTGGGTCTTAAATTATTAAAGCAGTAATTCTGCCAATAGTACCTTTAGAGAATCAGGGCTATCAAGATCTCCTCGAATCAATCTCTTCCAATTCATCAAATTCAGCAGTTTATGATTATCGATATATGTAATTCTACTGTATGAACTATGGCAATGGGCACAAGGAAATAGCATGTACTCAATATGATTCAAAGATGAAAAGAGCAGGTTAGTCCTTAGTATGCCTTAATAAGATCGATGGATATAGGGTAATCGCCTTTTGGCTAATTTATTATACTATGCAGCAGCTGCGAGTACCGCAATAGCTGGAATATTACATCATCATTTAGCATTAATTATTGTGGGATCCAACGTGCTAAGTGGAACCTTTTTCATTGTTGCAGGGATTGCACAAATTTTCTGGGCTGTACCTATGGTTGCAAGATGGGGCAGAACATGGTACTATATTGGAATTGCAGGAACTCTGGTACTTATAATATTGTGGGCAATCACAAGATTCCCAGATCCAATTACAGCTGGAAGAGCACTGCCCATTAACGAGACTGGTATCGCAATAGACGTATTTCAGATTACGTATATCGTGATAACGTCCATAATTATAGCTAAAGAAAGAAGCGGAAGTAAGTGATGAACTCTTTTCATTGATGGGGTCACATTAAAGCAGATTTAGTGCTCCGTATCTGAAAGTTTTGCAGTACAATTATGTAGATTATTCAGAAATAACACCAACAGATCGGTCAGATTTCTCGATCCTATTTTTTCATTACAAGATTATGTTAATTGTTTAACCTGGAGTAGAGCTCGGTAAACGGCTTGAGGTGTTAATGAACTATTAGCACAGGGCAACTAGCTCTCTCAGATACACTCCTAGACACACTGCCTAAGGCCTTAATCTTTGAAACACCCTTGTCTAATCTCTTGCTGCCCATTATAATCATATTTATTTGATTGTCCTTTGCAAATTTTAGGATTTGGTCTGATGTAGAGCTACCAGTATTTCCGATTAAGACCTTTGAAGTTACTCTTATATTTTCATTCGCTAATCCCTTAATAATTTTATCTTCTGCCATTTTCATCCAACCCTCTGCCAGTTTTCTTGAGACTGTTCTTCTTGTCTGTGCAATCCATATTCTCTCATTGCCTAATACCAACGAGGGTGGAATTGGAACATCTTCTACAATGTGCAGAAGTAATATTTCAGCATTCAATGCCTTTGCAAATTCCCTAGCATTATCTACTGCTCTAGCCGACATTTCAGTTCCATCATGTGGCAGTAATATCTTGCTGATTGTCATGTCTATATTTGCTATTTCCCCAGTATTATTAATCTATTTTTCATTAATGGATCATGCTCTGATCAGTCAGAGAGGAATGATCAATTTTAGCGTCCATTGCAACCTTCTTATTCTTCTCAGAATGTTTCCATTTTCGCTGCGTTGTGATCTCTTTTTCCAAATTCAGCAGTATTCTTACAATAAGCCTCGTCTGTCTTGTTTTAATATGTTAATTCGTCCTTAATTCAAGGCAGAAAGATCATGATTTTATTATATTGCTAATAAGACCATATTGTTACACATGTTATTTCGCATCGGCAACTGCGTCAGAGAACATGTTTCTGGACACCCAAGGACCTCTGTCTGAATATACAAATATGTCTTTATAAGCTGCAATCAAGTTGCCTCTTTCAAGAAGAAGATGTCGTCTGTGTCTGATTCGACCCGATATGTTGTATGGCTGTTCCATGTGCCGACACAGTCACAGAATATCCCCCATCGTTAAAGTTAAGCGTTCCATTTGATGTATTTATGAGTGCTATATCAGTTATGCCATTAGGTAATTCTGCATGATATAGACATGATCTTCCTTCAGCTGATAAATCTAAGTTCCTTTCATCAAGGGTACCATTATTAGTTGCATTTCCAACATCCAAAGTATTTAGCTTAGGCGCAATTCCTGTTACTATGGTTATTTGCGGACTTCCGTCTTCATTGCATGGCACTTTCATAGCAATATGACTGTGTCCTTCTACACTTGTAGCAAACGGGGTGAAATCCATCAGTAGTATGTAATCTCCATTAGTTAGTTGACCATTAAGAGGGATATGTTCTGAAACAATGAGATTGTCAAAAGTATGTTCTGCATGTTGTTGAGTAGCAGTATTATTTATTGTTGGTATCGTTTGAGCGTATAGATCAATTTTGCCCAAAAAGCCTGCGTATAATGCTGCTACTGTCACAATTGCTAACTCAAAGTATTGCTTATTATTCTTGAATATGCCACATTTCATTAAGAGGATAATTAAAAAGTGATATTTAAGTAGTTTTCGAAGACATGAAAGCAGTATTATCAACTCTGAAGTGCTAGAATTACACCTAATCCAGTTATAAGGTAAAATACAATGGTCAATCGTAGTAGACGTGCATACAGAATTAGATGAGGTTGACCTGGGAATCTGGGAATCATTAATTCGCTAATGAAAGACGGTCATAAGTCTTTCAGACAAATATTCAGCCTATTATTAATATTGATAAATAACAGCCCATTGACCTTTAAAGGTAAATGCCGCAAAATCGATTTATGTTGCAAACAAACTTTCAGAAATTCCAGAAGTAAAATGCGTACGCTTGACGTAAGCATAGTATAATAGTAAAACTGACGATTGCAGAAGGGGGAACGAACTTTACAAGATCATCTGATCTACCTGAAATTCGAACGAATACATAAAAATAAAAATTGGGTCTATGGATTAGAATCCTGATCCAGTTATTCCAGAGGCAGACAACGCTTCATTGACTTCGTTCATTATCGCTTCTACTAATGGGTTTGTGTCATCGGTATCTACGTCTTCAGTTGATGTAGCTTCATCACTTTGCTCCTCAGTTGTATTCTGTCCATCGTTACTGTCATTCGTACCCAACGTGTCAGTTGAATCTTCTTCTGCTGTTTCCTTCTGGTCATCACTTGATGTTATATCCTGGCCTTCACCATCACTGCCATCATCATCTTCATTAGAACTGGATGAGCCAGAAGCTCCGTCGTTACTATTACTACCATGGATATGGGAAGGGCTATTTGTAGACCCTTCGTCATCACTGCCACCAAACTTCTCGGTAGCTGGAGTTATCTGTGCAAAAACTGATGACTGACTGTTTCCAGTCATGCTTAGCATGATCGTGTATAATAGCAGAAGTCCGGATAGTGTGCCATATTTGACGTAATGAGTTTGGGTCATATTGTCGCAAGGTATGTTGCGGTGACAAATCTATTTTTCAGTTTATTCAGATAAATCTGATAACTGTTCTGTAATTGATTTCTCTTTTGTGTTTGTATCTGCACTTGATGTCAGACTCTATACCTTGGATTTTGATTATCTGTTCTCTCGAGGGGCTAATTATTGGAGATTACTATTGGCTTCTGCAATTTCTATATCGCCCTCAAATCAACAAGCCTTCTCAAGACATTTGTGCTATCTGTTGTATCTCTGCAGTTGGTAATCTAGCGATCGAACGCTCAAAGACTAGCTACTTTAGCCAGACCTCAGAAGGCGATACATTTGATGGGTTCGGACTCTCTTAGTTCAATGGAAAGTGCAGTAATAGCATAGAATAAACAACCACCGACTCCACAGGCAACGGGTTAACAGTAATCGCAAGCAGCAGTAACTGGTAACGTTCCAATTCCAATTTCCTCATAGCTTAATGTTGCGATATCTACCGCGGATATAGGTAGCAGCGATTTTTAAGCTTTAAAAGAAAAAAGAAAATTGAGGTGTTTGATGCCCACGACCACCAATTTTGCCTATCCTAGGGGCTCAATCTCGTTGACGCCTATTACTACTGTGCTACTTGCCGGGAGCTCTTCATCGGAATCTGTTGGATTCTGAATTGCTATATCTGTAACAGTAGTAGTAGCATTTGGCGGAATATCTACATGATATATGCAGATAGTTCCGGGATTAGATAGTTCATTTACCACTGTTAGGTTAGCCGCACTTAGATTCGGTGCCTCACCTATCAGTATTGCAAGTGGAGATGTTGAAGTCTCATCACACGGAATGTTAGCCGCTATGTGACCATTTGTGATCTTATATGGTGTTGAGTCATAAAGGTGGATGAATCCTCCTCCAGGTATAGTCTTACCGTCTAATAGAATCGTTTGAGAGTCTCTAGCTACGGCTCCTTGTGCTACAGGATAATTGGTGCCAAGTGGGATCATGAGGGCAGTGGTTAACACAACTGATACCGCGATTGCCGATATGATACTCACTGCGTGTTGCATTTGAGATAGATAGAGAAATGTTCTATAAAAGGTTTCTTGCCTCTGCCGCGGTCTTAACGCGACCTCTGCCGCAGATTTTGTCGTATTTTGTTGCACAGCTGTACGAAGAAGTTGGGGCAGGATAGATTTCTTTTTCACCATATAATTTTTCATTTTAAATTTGTTGCTCTTGCATTGCATTATCAAGTTGAAGATGCCGGGAAGCGTGTGGATTAACACCAGCCCGTCGCGTCCCGCATTATAATGCTTATAGGAGCAGTCGCCTAAGAGATGAATGATGAACAAAAATATAAGAAATAGAGGTATGCTTATTGTTGCAACTACTCTGTTAGGAATTGGCGCAGTAATAGCTAATTCTGACAGTCTTGTATTAGCTACTCCAGAAGCAAAGATGCATCTAGATGAAGGAATAAATGCAATACAGAGTGGAGATACTGAGACGGCAATGACGCACTTAAAGGCAGCTGATGAATTATTGTCAGCGGGAGAGGCGAAGATGCATCTAGATGAAGGAATAAATGCACTACAGAGTGGAGATACTGAGAAGGCAATGACGCATGTCAAAGCTGCACAGTCAGCATTAACAGGATAATGCTAATTTATTGTGGAATAGATATGCATATCAGTATGGATCATTCTTTAATGGCTTAAGAACTGAAATTAGAGCAACTCAAACACCCCTAAGGTGGTAAATGCTTCTCTCCTCTGGCTCCTTATTCGTCATCTTGAGCTTGTGGCTTGCAGATACTTCTGCATTTGGTCTACGACGATACAAAATGATAATGTTCACCGTCAGGGAACGAATGTTTCATGATCACTTGATGATTTTTTAGAAAGTCTAAATGAATTGACATGGCAGAGCGTATGGTGTAAATATGGCAGATAAAGAACGATACTCACTCATCCAACTCTTCGTTCAAGATACTCAAGCAAGTTTAGCAGCTGTTCTACTCTTACCTGACCACCAGTCTGATTCCTGCAGAGATCATAATGTCTTCTTATCGCATCATCTTCAACAGATATACTACCTTTATCCCCAATGGTATCAAAGAATCGGTGATGAGGATACTTCAAGAATATTCCGCATGTTTCTCTAGGAGTAATATGTATAAAAAATACTTTCGAACCATGTGCAAGACGCTAGCATTGGCTAGTATCGATCAAGAAATAATTTCACGTGTAGCAGTAACTTAAAGACCAGCAGTGGGGGGTACCGATAATGGCTCCCTCAGTCCCACATTTAGACTGCTACATTCCGTTATCAATATCAACCACACCTAGAATTTCCTAGATCGTAGTTCGTAGTACAATATATCACACCGTAAATATAACAAATTTTACCGCATTATTCAGATGTCCAAAGCATATGAAGATTGTATACAACTATTTTGTCTTCGATGCGAAGATGTCGGGTTCGACTGTAATTGTATTAATTATGGAATCAGTGAAGAGATAGTCACCGATAATCCAATCATACACATGTTTGAATACCATGCAATTAAGCCGGAAGAAATGACTACGTGCGTACGATTGAAGAACATGTAGGTGTGACATCAAGGATAACTATGCTATCTTAGAAGTACTCATTCTACAATAAGGAGGACGCTAAGCCTTTTTTGGTAGTTAATATCAGCTTTGCACTTCATGGATACTACTGCATTTTAGAATAAATCTTTTCTATGAAGATAATCCTCTCTATTTATTATGGGGGCCATCAGCAAACATAACAGAGGAAGAGTAAAGGCAATCCATCACACAGAAGTAATGCTATTGAGATACATTAACAACACACCAGGCATTAGATATAGGCAGCTTCTAAGAAAAATGAATTTAACAAATAGTGTATTATCATATCACATAAAAATTCTAGAAAGATCAAAAAAGATAAGAGTTCATAGAATTAGATATGGTCTGACTAGCTACTATCCAAAAGGCACCAGAATGATCGATTGGACAGTAATCGAGTATCTATCAAATAGTGTCTTCCTGCAGCTAATAAAGCTCATGCTAAAGAAAAAAAGATTCTCTAAATTCATGGAATTGCAAAGGCATATAGACAGATCACCTTCTACCACATCTTGGTATATAAAGAAACTTAAGGACGCAAAAATAATTTCAGTCAGTGCAAATAGGCCATATAAATACGCGGTCATCAATAAAGCGAGGATATCACGTATGGTTTCCAAGTATACAAGATAAATGATTGAATCTCAATGAATGCCTAATACTTACCTATCATCTTGTCTTGTAGCCTTATCCACAAATTACATATTGTAGGCGTGAGAACATGCATATTCAGACGCAGATATCGACTAATTATATGAACGCGTGAAGGGGAATCATTATGGGTATATTGGGAGAACCTTTTCTCACTGCACTATTTAAAAGATCCTCTGTCCTCAGCCTCACACAAATACTTCCAAATTACGAAATATATCATTCAAATGAATCGGTATCAACTACCTGTTTCTGTATGTACTACTACTCGTGTAGCGCCTGTATAATTAATAATCATATTTTGAACTTTGGTAGCAGTTTTGTGTGCATCCTCTAATGTAAGAGAATTAGTAATGGTTTCATTTTTTGAAGTAAGGCAGATTGTCAAAGTTATATGCTGTTCTCCAGTTACATCATCGAATACTCGAATATCCTTGAAATCGAGTACTTCATCGACAGATAGAATT
>JAATVS010000137.1 GCA_014523695.1 Nitrososphaerales archaeon TH5895 | reverse complement strand
TACTTGAGATGGCTGTTACATCACAACCCCATGCATTTAGTATTTTAATAGCAATGTGTCCTAATCCTCCAATTCCCACTACTGCAACATGATCTGTAGGTCTGATGTTGTTTTGAATAAGTGGATTAAATACTGTGATTCCACCACAAAACAATGGGCCAGCAGTTTTAGGGTTAATATTTTCAGGCAGCGGAAAAGCCCAGATACCTTGGCATCTTACTCTAGTAGCATAGCCTCCATGCCTGCCAACAATAACATCCTCCCCTTTTGGGCAACGGTTATGATAACCAGCCAAACACTGGTCGCATGCAAGACAAGAGCGAGCTCGCCATCCCAGCCCCACTTGTTGTCCGACATTTAAATGCTCAACTGTACTTCCCTTTTCAATTATTCTACCGATGACCTCGTGTCCAGGAACTAGCGGATAGCGTGAGACACCCCAATCATTCCTGAGCATGTGTATATCGCTAAAACAAATACCACAGTAATTCACTTCTATCTCCACTTCATCTGATTTCAGTGGGCCTAATTCGAACTCAAATGGGTCTAGATTTCCTCCTACCTCATGAGCAGCAAACGCATGAATGGTCAATATAATCGTGATAAAATAGTTATAGCCATGTATAAATGCAGTTGATTAATTAGTAGTACGATTGATAATCATTCATAAAATCAATTGGGTAGATTGTTATTGCTGCTCTTATTCCACTAGTCTGTACACTAAAAGATTCGGGATCAGGTCTTGACCGAACTAATACAGTAACAATAGCAATCTCGTCTAATTATTTTGTTACCCAACAGCGTCTACTTATAGATATTTAATGCTCTTTCTTAATGCTGTTCGAAATAACTCGTCTTTCATAACATCTAATGGCCTGGGCTTTGGAGCTGTAGTCATAGCTCCATATGTAAATTGCTGAGTAGTTAAAGCGATACCTGATCGCTATCATGTAATAACGCCTTACCTAGTAGTTCAGGGTGCTGAAAAATTAATTAATTTCATGAAGCAAGCTTTTGACGCAAAGGATACTCAACGTGTCTCAATGCCTGATGGAAGTATAGCACATGCTGAAGTTAGGAATGGAAGATGGAAGTATAGCACATGTTTTTTGTACTAAAAGGGGATTTGATCTTTGTAACACAGGGGTTTCTAACAACCAAGGTTGGACAGAGGTACTTTACGCATAATATGGTTACTAATAATGTTTAAATTTAGTTCGCCCAGAATATTACTCAATTTAATTAACAGAATATTTATTAAATTTGTTCATTTATTATCTTATGGCTATGGATTTTGATAGACTATGCAAAGACATCCTGGGTCTGGGATCCAAGATAAGGTTCGCTGGTGTATGCGATGATTCCGGTGCGATAAAATATGGTGGACAGCGTGAAGGAATAACAAATCTCCTATCTCCAGATGAAACTAAAAGATCAAATTTGCAAGCCCTAGCCAGATGGGCTTTAAGGAACTCCCTCGCATCTAAAGTGGGTAAAGGAAAATATGCGATGTCAGAATATGAGAAAATCAAAAGGATAACATTTCCGTTAGGAGAAAACCATTTGCTCTTGGTTACTACCGAGGTAGACGCAGATCACAACAAGATAATAAGTGATATTCTACCCATGCTTACATGATGAAGATTTCTGCTTTCAGATCATTTTATATAATTAACAATGGATATGTAATATACCAGAGATGATCCAAAATTGGGATAGACTGGTATTAAAAGGGGTACGTTCCAGTGACAATGATGACAGGGGAAATATTATTGCAATCGATAAGGATTCTCTTTTTTTGATGACTGGAAGGCATGTCTTTAAGATACCGAAGTCATTCGTAGAAGGATTTAATGGAAGCGAAGTTCTCCTGAATGTTCCCGCAACAGAGGTATTAAGGCTTGAGCTAACATAAACACAGGACTGGATTAGGTTGCTATCTATTTGGTAGGCCATAAATCGTCCTCCAACTCGCCGATTAACCGCAAACATCGACGCCCTTTCTTGGTGATTTCGTAATGTCGATAAGGTCCAGGAACTTGCGAAATGCGTCTTCTAGTGTCGACTAACTCATGGGTGAGGAGAAAGACGGCTGTCCTTCGCTGGTATCCTCGCTCAGCCAGCCCAGATGCTTGAAAATTAGAGTGGTATACGAATAATGGATAGAAAACGAATAATGGATAGAAAAAAAGGAGCTCTTACAGTCATTCCACAAACAAGATATTTGGCCATTTGATTTTTCTAGTCAACCTTCATTAAATTATAAAATATTTTTGTTTAGAATCTTGTGCGCTACAATGCAGTACGCACATTATACTCAGTTACCTTGAAACCTTACTACATTCTTCTGCACATCTGCGACATATCTCAGCACATTGTCTACAATGATCCATATTGGAGTGTTTCATTGGAATGTCTAAAATGATCCATATTGGAGTGTTTCATCTGCACAAGCTTCACATACTTCACATACTTCCGCAAACCTTCTTTGAGTAGGCGCTTTCACCTGACATAACTAGTGATGCTGCAGCACACGTATGAGAGCATGTAAGACAAAGCTCTATGCATTTTGTCATTGATTTTACAACTTCGTCATGAAGACATTTGACAGCGCATATCTCACAAGCTTCATGACACCCATTACATGCATCTATATTTCTGGCTCGGAGAAATACAGAAAATAATAAGAAAATCTCCTCGTGATATTAGAGCTATTCTGGAACGGTCTTCGCTTTCTCCTTCTTCGCGGGCCTATCAGATGCTTGAGGAAGGCAGCAGTCCAACTCATGTGGCCATCACATTAGGCATAAGAGAGGAGGAAGTAAATGAATACTACAGGGATTATTGGAGTCTTAATGGAATCTTCTGGGGTATAGAGATATATGTCCTCATACCTTTGTTTCTCCATCTTACCATTATGTCCTTTATCATGGTAAAACCAGTTTTTACATGATCTGGAATCTGGCCACTAAATATCCATCTGAGCTCCAATGACATGAGTATAAAGTAGCCACAAGTAAGATTTTAAGTCTGAGTTTGAACTATTGCATTCAAAGACCTAAAAAAGAGGGTCAGTACCGATATGCAGCAGCGGTTTCAGATTTTGGAATCACAATGAGAACACATAATAGTATCTAATATCATATTCGTTTATGGCTGCAACCACATTTCTGGTCTTTT
>JAATVS010000136.1 GCA_014523695.1 Nitrososphaerales archaeon TH5895 | reverse complement strand
TATTGGTGTACATGATGTAATATTAATTCACATCGTACCCAATTTCGGGAAAATAAACTTCTACTAACTAAGCCCGAAGCGGACACAAGCCCATTAGGTGATTCATTTTGTTTGTTTGTCCCTAAGTGCATTCGAATATGCTACAATGAATGTTCTTGCGTATTTGTTAGCATTCTTCTCTGATCCACGGTGCTTGCCACTTCGAGATCTCAGATGATGATAGAACTCGTGCAGTACAACAAAAGGATTGTAGAAGATGTCAGAATTCATCGCATAAATTCGGTTTTCATTTTGAACATAAACTGCATAAACAGTTTTCCGCTTGCCCTTGATAGTGCCTACAACTATCTCGGGAGGACGAATTCTGTACAGATCGCTCAACTCAGTCAACGCTTGTTCAGTGTCTTTGTCAAGGATCTTATGTACGATTTTGGCCATCCACTTTTCGTCTAACAGAGCATCCGAAGAAGTGTAAACCATGTTCTATTGCAATACGATTGTACCAATATTTTAATATGCTTTTGTATTCATAGAAATGAATAAGGAAGCCATTAATTATTCACAGTGTTAATTAGCTTATATTAAAAATGGAAAATAAAAAGGGACCATTATTGCTAAATTAACTACTAATCCCATCACCATTATTACCTTGGACAATCGACAACGCCGATACTATTAACCTTAAAGCAAATACGGAGAACTACTTTTAAGGACGAACTGTATGTCATGATTCTACTTATCAGCACATAAAATATAGACTAATGGCAGCCTAATTGGTCGCAGACATGCTATTTCCTATTTGACGAGCAATATATGGAATTGCAAGAGTATTTTCATGGTACTAACGGTAGGCTCTAGCAAGTTTGAGTGTGATAATATCGGATTTAGTACTACTACTTGGCAGTCAGACCACTGTTGCCATAGAAGTAAGCAGTATATAGACCAGTGTGATCAATAGCGAATAGCTCCCCCATAAAAATAGAGTCTAGCTAGAATTTCCGATGCATTCTCATATTCAGGTTGGCAAAAGGGTCCTATTGCTACAGTAACTCGGCGAGAGGTAGAGATCAATTTTTGCGTAAGGCTACCGATGCACGCTAGACTTTCATGTCGTAAGGTCGTGTCGAAAGTGGGCTGCGTAATGGTTCGTTATCGTTATGGTTCTAGTCTAATATTTTTAAATCTTAAGAACTTCACGGGTAATGATGATAGTAAAATAGCACCGGACAAGAGACTTTTATATAACAACTTTCAATAAGGAAGATGTGAACAAATACGTACTGATAGGGATTATTGCCTTTTCTGCTGCTTCTGTACTTTTCTCCAGCGCCTCTGACATATCGCACGCACAGACTGTCAGGAATGACACCAATCCTAGCATTGCAAGGATTGGGTCGACCAATGATACATTTACCTCAGCATTGGATCTATTTGTTGTGCCTGAGACCGTTGGAGGGTATGGTGTGTATGAAGAACATCCTAATGCTTTTTCGCCTGGAGAAGATATAGTATTATATGTAGAACCCGTTGGGTTTTCTCATGAACCTGTAAGAGCTGCTTTGCCGAGTAATGAAACTTTGTATTTGATGAACTTTACTGCGGACGTAGTCATTTCAGATACCGAGGGGACCGTCCTTGGAGGCTTTCAGGATCTCCCAATATCTCAGATAGTTTCCCATCATCAAAATAAGGAAATAAACCTAGTAATAACCCTCACTCAATCTGCACCATTTCCGGAAGGCAACTATAGGCTTTTGTACACGATACACGATGAACCTTCTGGTAATACCTTTGAAATTGCCAGAGCCGTAAATATCACTTCTGAAAATGGGTGATGCGATTCATTTCCTTCCGAAAAGGGACCGCCATGTCCCTTATGAAGGATCGAGATGGATAGCAACACATAACTCATAATAGCTTGCACTCCCACACGCCGTTTTTTAGATATCTTGTGATACTTTGTGCTTCGCGTTGTACTAACCGTTACTCAGATAGGCCTATTTCCAATGAAAATATAGTTTGACCATATCTATCCGTATTTTTGAATGGACAGTACCTCCAATCTGGTCCTGGTTGGGAGAATGGACTATTGACTTATCAAATGCGTCAGTTTAAGAATCTTCTGTATCGTTGTCTCTGATTAAGGTAATGCTCGTAGTGTCCTCATTATCCCACAGTTCCTTTTCTATCGAATATTCGACAGATAGCTCCTTGCCTAAGAGATTCTTGTTACCTGTGCCAAGGCTGCAACCCATTAACCAATCAGAAGGTTATCCTAACCCTCCCAAGATTATATCGCCTACCCGCACTGCAAATTATATCTTGGTCTGTGGTGCCGATATTTGCATTTCCATCAAAGACAAATTTCTCTCCTTTCGCCATTATACTAGTGTCCACAGTTGCCAACACCGGGGGCTTCTTGACAGAGAACTGAAAATCACTGAATATCCGGTGAGAATATTAAGTCTATAATCGCAGCAATCAAGAACCGGTTGAGGGTATTAGGAAGGGAACCATTTTTCTTATACAATACGAGTATCATCGTCATCGCTTGGAAGACCATATCTCATTTAGAAAAGAAGTTGAACGATAATATCACAAAGACATAGCCCTCTTATTTTTTTCTTTTTTTGAGTATATCTATATATCGTCCATGGTATCGCGTCTGCCCCCAGTTCCATGATAAACTCGACAATCATAGCAATTGTT
>JAATVS010000135.1 GCA_014523695.1 Nitrososphaerales archaeon TH5895 | reverse complement strand
TTCTTTTGAAGGATCATAATAGAACCATGTAGGATGAATATTAGCATCGCCTTTTTCATCCACAGTTCCAAGATGCACGTTTAACTTAACTGACGATAAGAAATTCTTGATCTCTTGTTCATCCAAAGGCGCTCCGAATCCATGACTTGCATTTAAAATCTTGGACAATATCAGATGACGGTATGGTCAAGTCAATTTCCGCGCCCTGAAAATATTTCAGATGTAAAACCATTGTAGATGATTTTCTCTTTTTACTCATAATCAAAAGAACGCATATGACAACGACTTGCAGGCTACCATCCCTAACATGATCAGAGGGATTATAAGGTAAGATATATTCATTGTCTTAAACCGACATCTCAATCTCACAGGTCGGCTGCACTTTAAGTGGCATACACCGGTTTCGATGACCGATCTAAAAACGCATTAATTCCTTTGAGGTAATCAAATCACCTGATGGCATCATCGATGGAATAGCGGATTGGTCGTATCACTAGTGACTTTCTGATTTAGCTGACCCCTTATACCATATGGGGCCAGTGGTTACCATTGTGATATTGATTCTAAAAACGGATTCTATTAACTAGAAGTAATATACTACCATAAATATTTTTCTCTTATAGATTCCAATGGCTTATAGATTCCAATGGCTTTAAGGACATTTAACACTTTCACTCTAAGGGTTTTGTTTTTATCTGATTAGTAACGCATGAAAAAAAACATTTTAGAACAGAAAGGAAAAGATGGTTGGCCGACTGATTTACTTGTAATCAGTCAACCGGCTCATCATCCTGTCCTGTTACCAGAACAGATAAGGGAGTAGGGAATACCAAAAGCTGATGAGGGTGGAGGATATAACTTGAACGCATATTTTAGCACTTTCACGTTCGGAACATTGTAATCCGACTGAAAACGCAAGAATGGCTTAGGAATGATTATTCATGCGTCCTCGTTGGTTTGCATAACGACCGTATATATATCTAATTTCCGTATTAAAATGAATAAGAGACTATTATAAATCACAATACCTTATGTAAACAGGACAGATTTTATATTATTCATACATAAAACATACAAAAGTAATTGAGTAGCATTCATGTGTAATTAGATCATGAGTCAAATACTCTATGTAAAAACACTTGAACTGAAGAAGAAAGAAGTACTCACTGACAAGCCCAACCATAGAATGTTGATACTTACGGTTGTCATTATCGTAGGAATATCATCATTAATCGGGATTGGATTTGCATATATGGGATACACGTCAGGTCACTTTTCGGAGGAATATGTGCTCTGCAAAGAGAACACGTTATCACAAGTTAGGGTAGGAGCGTATCAATCCGCAGACGAGATTACTGCAGCACTAAAATCCTGTAATGGAGTAACTGGGTAGGGAATACATTTTACTTTCTTCTTTATTTATCTATGCTGACTGCTTAAGCCAGACGGAGAGTGTTCTTTATTTAACCTTATGAACTCATCAGCTTATTATCACGCCCCGCCCCATACCGCCTCATACCAATTAAATCCCTGGGGTGGTTGGTTTCGTCAAGATGAACGTGGATATAACCGTAATAACTACTGTTACAATTGGAATAAGTAGGTCCATGCTAGCAAAGGGATAGGCATGACAGGCCTAGGATCATCATGTTCCTGTTGCCAGTCGAAGATGATATAGAAATCTTCTAGGTTTAATGAAATTGTTCTGGTAAAAGATAATCGCAAGTTTACCTAGAGGGGGCGAGGTAGATCAAGGAGTATCAAATGAATACCCATCGACTTTATTCAGATAGGCGATACATTGAATAATATAACTAACGTTTCATTGCAGACCCGACTGATTCAATAGACTCCGCGATCATTACGGGTTCTTTGACGACTGGGCTGGAGGCTGCCAAATGATAAAATATTGAAGGTGTGGTTAACTTAGTCGCATACAATCAATTTCTTCTAGGGACCGAAAAGGATAAAGCTGCCTTTAACGAATACTCGTATATCAAAATGATTAGCTCATCATCGCCTTCTACACAGTTGCCAAGAGTTACTCGTCACCATAACGGAAGTGAGAATGATGTGGTGGACATTACGTTATCTGAAAATAGTTTGTGATACTTATCAGAAGTCCATCCCAGAATACATACAAGAAGCATTAGTAGAAGTAATGAGATCTGATATTGAAGAAGGCAACTTCTGTGATGCGCTTTTAGACAAGCTTGGTGGTGATGATCAGAAAGAGGAAGAAAGAAAGAATGCTGGGTCTTCACCTCTTGTCAATGATGACATTAACAGTTTACAATTCTAGTAAATCTTCTTACTAGAGGTAATTCCATTGGAGAATGGTGAAAACCTATTTCTTTCAAGTAACATCTTCAACACAGGATCATTATCTAATCTTCCTTGAAACTTTGCCTCTGATACGCTCTTTTTTGCATTCAAGTAGGATTCTGGGCCACCAATCAGCATTTCCAGGCGTTTGTTATAGCATTGCATTAGTAACGACAAGGCGTTCAATTTGTCCTTAGCATTCTCTTCATTTTGAACAAGTTCCCACAAATGTCTTGTTACTTCGTTGGAGCCAGCCATGTATCTCAGAAATTCAAAAAGGATATCTTCATTCAGATACTTTTCTATCTTCTTCTTTGCCTCCTGTTTGATGAATTGTAAGTCCCTGCTTACAGTTGATTGATCGATACCAAGCTCCGATGCTATTTCACTTTGAGTTAAACCTTTACTATACAGAGTAATCATTCTGGACAATCTATTTTCTCTGTCAATGTTCATCGTAGCTAAGTTCTGCGGCTTGTTAGTTTCCAAACTCAAGGACTCATCGGACCTTTGAGTCGGCTCAAGAGGATATTTTAACAGGGCTTTGTTATTCATTGTCGTGCTGATATTATGCATATATTCCTTCGTTAATCTAAGCTTTATGCATTTTGTCTTCGGTTCGACATTCTCATTGTCGAATGTTACGTTGTTCACTGTTCTGATCTGTGAATATTTACCTTCGTCGAGAATACTGCATCCACTACCTCCACTACCTCCACCGAAGGAATATTGGGCCTTACCTTTAATATTGAAGGGATAAAAATCCTAACCAGTATCACTGGATTAGATTAGGGGTCAATAGAGCATTAGAGACAGTGGAGCTAGTGGACATAGTGGAGATGTTTTGTCCTTCCTTTATCTAGTAATTTTCCGGAGGCGAAATGCATTCATGGCGTATATGATGTGAAGAAATGAAGAATTGTCATTGCAGATTAGCTCTCTGAGAGCGGGCTATAAAATTAGACGTTTAAGGGATATCCAAGATATCTTGTATCTCCACCAAGTCCACTACCTCCACTTAAGTAGAAATCATGATTGAATTTTTGCAGTAATCAGTGGAGATATTTAGAATTCAACTACCCGTCACTATATTTGTAAAACACATTCAGACATCTGACTTCATTGTTTGGTACCACTGTCACGTCTATGTAAGCGATTCTCTTTGTTCCTTTTGGATGCCATTGATAGTTTGCAGGGCCCAATAGCAAGAACAGTAGAGAATGAGGTTTACAGACTCTTGCCCCTGCTTCAAGCAATCTTATTGGTTTTGGTAAATCGGTTGCATACATTTTTTTCGCAGTATTTTCATTGTAAGGAGGGTCACATCTCCATCGATTAAAGGAGTCACTTGGAATTTTAGCCAGAGTCTGACCATCATCGACGATCTGCGGATTTGTTTCTGGATTGATATCTACCGTGAAGCATCCTCCATTAACACTACCACTGCAAACCTCAATAGTATTTTCTTCCCTGCCAAAAACATGATCTATCATTTCCAAATAATGAAAAGGATATTCACCTTTACCTTTACCTCTAACCCTTACTTGTCCTGATAGGAAACCAAGATTATCAAATGAGACAAACAATGTACCCTTCAAAGGTTTGGGCCTCATTACGTAAGTATCTGGGTTATCCTTTGGCAATGCTTCATACGGGCATTTTATGAAATTCATAACATTGAATACTTCCTTCATGACTGCCTTTTCATCGTAATTTATTACCAACCCGCGTTAATAAACGTTACTGCTATATGGTAACGACGTAAGGAATTATTCGAAGCAAAAAATAATGAATAATTTAGTAAGAAAGGCCAAGAATGCTTATTAGCTTTATTTGCTAAAATGTCATGCCCTAAGCTAAGCTGTAGGGTGGTAACCTATAGGTGGTCAGCTTATCGTAAACAGCTGACTGGTCACCTATTACATAATTTTTTGATTATTCATTCAACTCAACAAATCAATTAACTGAATCAATTCTTATGGCATGTTGTGCTCCCGAGCGAAACTATTCAGTTTTTCCTAAGAAAAGAAAACTGACTTAACTAGCTCACTGTCAACTAACTCAAAGTTTGTAACTCGCAACTTCACTTGGTCCAATTCAACCATGATATGTCATCTCATGCTTACATCCAACATCTTTTAAGTAGTGAGTCGCTCAAAATAAGTCATCATGCAAAATGCTCCAGGAGTAACTTTCATCGTGAAAGAGATGGTAAAGCACCTTGCTAACTTACTATTTGTCAATGCTCTATTCATATTCGTTGTTCGCAAAAGTACAAAAACAGGAGCAGAGTACAATATCAAGTTAATTGGACAGCCGACTAACTACTTTAAATTTAGCGCTGCCGTCATCGGCATATCGTCTGCGGTTATTGCAATTTTAATTGTAATTGTATTCGATCAAAACGTAATGATAGTAATTGCTGCTGTATTCATTTCTCTTGGGACGGGGCGACAGATCTTTGCCTCGGTACTGGATGTCGTAACAACGAACCTGGACGCCTTCTTGTCATCTTGGGCATCAACTCTTCTATTGCTTGCAAAGAATAGGCTGATGGTGACGACGACAGCTTGGCGTTCCATAGAAGGGCGAATCGAGCTGATACTCATGAGCAGGGGGCTTGAGTATAATTTGCCTGTTAAACTTGATGGGGTAAAACCAGAATCTCAGCAAATATTATTAGAGTATTTGGATGAGCATAAATGGGAGTTAGAATATCAACAAGCTATTACAGATGATGATT
>JAATVS010000710.1 GCA_014523695.1 Nitrososphaerales archaeon TH5895 | reverse complement strand
TCGCTATCAAGCTCATTCTGCTGTGCTTGAACAACTGTTGATTCTAACAATGATGAAGAGAGCGGTACAGGATATGATTCAGGTTCCTCAGAAGATATAGAATTTGATACGGCTGAGGGCTTTGATACACCACTTTCTGTAAAAAAAGAAATTGATGGTGATAGGTTCATCGTACCAATAAGATAGGCACCTAGCACGAGAAATGGGATGATAATCCATATAAACTTCAACACAATAATGATAATGACACACGATTATTTATATTTTGACATTTGGGTCATTTCCTAATCAAATTAATGTCAGAATACACCCATGGATTGAACCCGAATAATTAGGTCGAAGATATTTCTTTGGCAACCGAAGCTGACATTGTTGATAAGGACGAGCTAATATTGCCACCTTCCATTACCATCGGCCTAAATGGCTCCAGGATCAGAAAATTCGGCTCAGAGAAAATGTAATGATAATACAATGGTGGGCCCTCATATGCCAATCCAGATGCTGTCTTTGTAATGATCCCTTCGTATATAGCAGATTTGCCTGATTGTGCTAGATTCTGCTCAGAACTTGAAACATGCTCCACAGGAATACCTCTGCCATTCTGCAACTTTGTGACAAGAGATGGATTATCTGATAACACAATTGGCACATAATCGTTATCACCCCTAGATGAAATGTTAGTTGTGGTACTTTGTGAATTGAGCGCTGTGATCGTCCCCAGGATCAGAAATGAACAAATGAGAATTGATGCACTCAACTTGGCCGCTCGTTTGGGTATTCTAAGCCAAACCTCCCTATTTTCGAGGCTTCTCAAATTCGACTTGGAGGAGAGCTCGATACCACGGCGGGAACCTTGTACAGTTACTGGGTTCAGCCGAATTTCATTCTCCGTCACCTTCCTCATCTTATGATGTTCAGAGTCATCTTCAAGTAACTCCAATACGCATCTTCTCATCTGTCTATTGATAGAGACGTACAACACAGAGGAACATTCAGTCAAGCATACGATCGAGAGCTTCTGCAGCGTCACTATTGCATCAACAATTTGAGATGTAGAATCGTCCGGAAATCCCCCAACTAAAGCAGATAATTTCAAAGGGCTCTTGTGTTTGTATAATATTCGTAGGACTGCTGTCTCTTCAGGCTTCATTCGTCGACTATTTCGAGTGTTTATAGAAATATATATCTATTGACACGATTGTCATTGATCTTGAAATTCTTGGCAGAGTTCTTTTTTTAATCTGACGACGAAACAGACAAATATGACAACATGATAGAGAAATGTTATAGTCATGGAAGAAATTACTGGTCAGACCACCAACGACGAATATGGAGTACTGTCCAAAATATTTAGTTCAAGAGCCGTAGCTCAAGTTTTAGATTTCTTTCTTGATCATAAAGAGTTTGATTATTCAGCCAATGAGATTGCAAAAAAGACGGGGTTGTCGTTCAGAACTATTTTTCGTGAAATCCCTGACCTTGAACATAGACAGCTTATTTTCAACACCAGAAGAATAGGAAAGGTTAACATGTACAAGCTCAATGTAGACCTCGAAGCAGTTGGTTTTCTTGAGAAATTTTCGTTGGAAATGTCACAGATTGCCTCTAGGGAAATGGATTCTTACAAACCACCGTTGACCGAAAGAGAAAGCAAACTATTGGAAGAGTTGGATAGTTTTTCCGACAATGTAATGCATCATTCCTAAAGCTAATCAACTAATGAACCTGGAAGACACTAGATTGACCCTTAGGTGAGCCTGCAGGAGGACAAAGCAGCCTCATCAACCGGTCGGGCGACTATCTGGATTTTGTTGTCTCGACGACCTCTATGGAATAAGCCGGATCCTGTGGGATCCTATCAAACATCCCTTGAAATAGTTGGCATTTTAAGAATTACTTTCTTACTCAAGTAAGATATATTTCATACCTAAGGGCATTTTTCTTTTAGCCGTGAATCCTATTAAAAAAAAGATTTATGAGGATCACTAAGGACCGCAAAATAATTCTGGCTTAATCCGCATTCTCTATGTAAAGCCGGTCACCTATTTTGTACTGAATTTCGTTTATGTAGTATGCCTTGTCGACAACCGGCGTCGATAGATTCGCGCCACATACGGGAACGCTCGATAACGATTCCTCCTCCTCTTGTTCAAGTAACTGGTTACTCAAGCATACAATATACGTAACCGCGACTTTTAAATCCGATCCTAATTATTCTGCAAATAAACATACCTTTTTCTATTAAATCATGCGATAATTGGACTAACTTCTATTAATGAATATAGATCTCTAGTATATATAGGAATCTATGCTTCTCACAATTTTGCGATTCTCATGAGTTATGAATACTAAGCTGTAGTGTGCCGCTTCACTCAGCAAGGATTAGTATGAATATAAACTGCCAAAGGAAACGAGAAGATTCTTCACTTTACTTGTCAACAGGACTTTCGTCTCCGCAACCAAAGCGCTAGGCGAGGCACTCTAAGAAAGGTTATATGGCCATAGTGAACAGGAAGTATCTGACAGTATCGAATGCCTATTTTTATGGAGCAATCTCCAGTTAAATCCTTTACCGCAATTGGGATTGTTCTGGGTATATCCTTTATTTGTTTTTCGTATCTCTTACAAAGAGATAATTCATTCTTTGCTTACGGACATTTTTTTGGAGAGAATATAACCCGAGATGGATATCAAGTTGTATTTCAACCATTTCCTTTCGCTCCGATGGCTGGAGATAATACAACGTTGAACTTCAGTATTCTTGACGCAGAGAATTTAAATATACACAACATCTTTTCAGCGTTAATAATTAAAGATAAGGAAACTAATCAGACCATAGCCCAAATTCCGTACAAGCAATATATGTACAGTGATATAACAATTCCTTACAAATTCACTAACAATTCAGAGTACTTACTCACTCTGGAAACAAGAATCATTGGTGATTCCAAATATCAAGCACAGCCGTTGAGCGCTACGTTTGATCTGATCGTTGGAGACCAGACAGCTGAATATTTCAGGATAATAATGTTATATTTTGTCAGCCCCGTATGCGCAGCAATTATTGTCGCAATCTTAATTTATGAGCTGCATTGGAAAAAGAAAAAAGCTAGGAAGAGCAGACCAACTACGGAATGACTTTTTGAAATAAATCTTTGTACTGCCATCAGTTTGTCATGAATAGCATCACGGATTTATTGATGTATATTTGGCAGATTAGTAGTTTTTATTCCATTATTCGAATGCTATACGAAAAGTATTGAAAATCTAGCCTGGGCTCTTTGCGTCAATACCTAATGTTCTCCCTTGGGTCATTTGTGCCTAACCTTTGAATCCAAATTAAGTAACGGTAAACAATTCATCACCTTCCGGAGCGCTGTCATCAGTTAATGCCTTGAATGCTCATTTCTAATTTTAGAT
>JAATVS010000709.1 GCA_014523695.1 Nitrososphaerales archaeon TH5895 | reverse complement strand
CGCATATTGTAGTCAGATATATCTCTATTTCTAATCGGGTTGATTTACTACTGATGAATGTTTTTTATGAATTTGATAGTGGATTCTTATTGCTGCTATAACTAGCCCAATCGGCCTTTACTTCGTTTCTATTTTTCAAGTCCCTTTGAATTGTCTGACCAAAGATTCTCAATTGCTTAGGTGGGAAATATGAATCCCAATTCAGTATAATATCAACTGCCTGAATAATTTGTTATGATACATAGCTGCGTATATCATGATTCGTCAGCAGCACACCACTTTTTTAGAAAACCCTTAACTGCGTCCATATCTTTGAATATATAATTCTCGTTCTCGATAGACTCACTGAAATCGCTAGCAGGGAGGGGCGAAGAGTTGAGTACAACAATGCACTTAACTCCAGCTCTCCTAGCTGCTTGCACTCCCAACGGAGCATTCTCTACTATTAAAGCGTTGGTAGAAGGTACGCCAAGCCTACTTAGTGCAGCCAGGTATGCGGCAGGATTGGGCTTTCCCTTTCCTTCAAATTCGTCACCGTTTATTGCCACATTGAACACGTTGGGTCCAAAATTGTTCTCTATAATAGTATCTAACTCTTGCTTAGATGAACCAGTAACAACAGCCTTCAAGCAGCTTCTTCGGCATTCAAATATTAATTCTTTAACGCCACTGAATGGTTCTGGAATTTGCTTCATTTCCATAAAGATTTCCTTTTTTCTCATGCTTATCTTTTCAGCAAGAGTACCTAAATTTGTCACGCCCTTGCTGATCTCATTTGCTTCAAGATCAAGTATTTTTCGAGCCATTTCCATTATAGGCATTCCTTCAAGCATGTAAAATGTTCTCTCTTTCAGATCAATCTTTGCAATCTCCGCAACAGCTGTCCTCATTGCTTGAAAATGGGAGGGCATAGTGTCCACCAGAACACCGTCCATATCGAAAATAATAGCCTTCATAACGCCAAGAGCCAGACAACAAGGCCATGCTATATGTGTGTATTTGTGCATTGACTAGGATAAGGGGATTTTAGACTTCAGCCGGGGCATCTGAATAATTGCGCAACGTCATGACTGTACAAAAAATATGGCCATTTAAAAGCTAAACCATCGAAGCCATAATCTCATGTTCACACTATGGCTGCAACAACAACTTAGCTGATAATGCTGTTGCCGTTCTTCCTAATGTCGTCTAAAAGCAGTATATTATTGAAACTGATGTGCAATCAATCTAGCATCCACCTCATTTAGCAACGATAATAAATATGAACCAGAAAAAAAGAAAGGAAGCCAGATGATAAATCCTATATCGATGATAGCAGGAATTGTCCTATTTTCCTTTCTAATATTGTTTTCTTTGATCTCTGAACAGACACCTATCGCTTATTCTAGCGAAGATCGCGACATACCGTGGACGCAAGTGCAAGTACAGATGACACAGCAAAATCAAAATGTTAGTTCTAACTTAGCTGCCGGAAATGACTCCTCCTTACCAGTCCCTCCAATAACAACAACCTCTGGAAGTGCCCTAAACAAGATCTTCCAACAGACCCAGGACTCTGTAGTACAGATAACTAGAACAGTGCCACAAACCGGCATAGTCGCAGACCCGTCACTGGAAAATAGAACAGCTTTAGGGTCTGGTTTTTTATTTGATAACCAGGGACACATTATCACTAACAATCATGTGGTCGGTGATGCCAAGATTGTGGATGTTACATTTACAAATGGAGACAGACTGAGAGCAAATGTAACGGCTGTAGACCCATATATTGACATCGCAGTTCTAAAAATTATCGAATCTCAGAATAATACGATTGACCAAACACAGCTAAGGCCGCTTCCAACAGGAAATTCTTCGGCGCTCACAGTTGGCGACCAAGTAATTGCCATAGGCAATCCTTATGGCCTTGCCGGCACTATGACGACTGGAATAGTAAGCCAAGTTGGTAGACTAGTCCCGGCTCCTGATGTTCAGTTTTCAGTTCCTGACGTAATCCAAACCGATGCAGCTATAAACCCCGGTAATTCTGGTGGTCCTCTGCTGAATACGCAAGGAGAGGTAGTGGGTGTGAACTTTGCGGCACTACAGCATGGGTTAGGTTTTGCGATACCCATGAATCTAATTCAAGATATAGTGCCAAGGTTAGTCGACAAAGGCAACTACACCCATCCGTATCTAGGATTCACTGGAACTACTCTTACGTCAGATTTAGCCGCAAATATAGAAAACGTTACAGAGGACGTGAAGGGAGTAGTAGTAAATACGTTAGTAAAGGGAGGACCTGCTGATAACGCAGGAATGCACGGAACTACAACAGATCAGTATGGTAGGAAGCATGGTGGAGATATAATTACAGAGATTAACGGAGATAAGATTACTGAATTTGAACAGCTGGTATCATTTCTAGAAGGGAAGACCCTGCCAGGGGATAAAATAGTGCTGAAAGTTCTGAGAAACGGAACAGAGCTTAGACTAGATACGGTGATGGGAGAAAGACCATCACCTTCGTCTCTTCCTAGTAACAGCTAATGTCAAGTTAGTCCGTCCTCTATAAGGTTATGTTACACGACGATGAGTGAATGATTGTATACACTATTTGAAGAGCTTAAATCATTTCGTTGTCCTACAGCAAATTAGCTTACATAAAGGTTATCTCGTTGAAGCTTGGAAGCTATTCAATAGGGTACAAATGCAAGCTATAACGAAGCCGTCATTAATGATGCGAGATGTTTATATTTCCCTCATCTTGCTAATAAGACAAATGGCTTCAAATCAAGTCCTTTTTGGCGTGATTATTCTGGTATGTATGTTTACTTTGGCAATGCTTACCACCAGCGACACCTTAAGCGCAACTCCAACAACAGCACTACCTAAAACAATCAAGGTAGCAGCAGGAGGAGGAAATGCGTCTGCCCCATGGACCCTGTTCGTTCCTCAGAAGGTAACGATTAATGCTGGAGATAGCATCATGTGGTATAATCCAACTGTGGGGGCGGCAGAACCACACACAGTTACTTTCGTTTTAGATAACAGTACTT
>JAATVS010000708.1 GCA_014523695.1 Nitrososphaerales archaeon TH5895 | reverse complement strand
TATTGAAGCAGGAACTGACTGTTCCTCAAATTCTGCGTACATATGGAAAAAAGTTTAGACAAGTCCGTAGACGATATTCAGATGGGCACGATGGAAGATGTGCCGTTGGTGTCATCATGTCGTATTATGGTTGGAAAGGTAGAGATGATTCTCACGCTGGGGAAAAATTATTGGGAGCATCAATTGCATTGAGACATACAGGAGTTAGCAAAGATTTGATCATTCGGCTTAATAATTCTGGTAAGACATTTGACGAGATTGCAGATTACCTAGACAACTAATGAGACTATTGGTACATTAGAATAGCTCGAATAGCAAACAGATTTGGTAAAAATAATTTTTTGCTATGGTTTACTAAAAAAAGATAGGATGTCTTCTCAGATGATTAAAATAGATGCTGTCTAGTTATTACCTTCGCCCTCCTCGTTTGCTCCCTCTTTATCGTCATCTTCACCATCGCCACCTCCGTCACTTATGGTATCAATTATAGTCATATTTCCTCCAGTCATATTTCCTACAGTCATATTGGATTGGGCATAGATAGAGGATGCAAACCCGGTCACCAATACCGACGCAATGATTGCGATCGCATATGTATTCATTGCTGTCTAACACCTACATTGTTACTCTTATAGAATTCCATCTCCATACCTTTAGTTTGGCTATATTCTATTCTAAACGATTCGTCAGTTGAGATTGGTATTAATTCAGTATTATGAGAATTACAGACGTGACAATCGAGAACATGCGAGGATGATCCAGATAGAGACTCTAAATCATCAACGCCGAAATAAGACGCACACCAATAACATGAATTACAAATTACAAAATAGATTTTATCGATAGGCTGCAATATTTCATTATTTTCTATGGTATTCGATGAAAGCTTGGTTGTTTGGAGCAAATCATAAACTATATTGAGTCTGACCCTTTCTATCCATTCCTAAAACCTTCTGATCGCAGCTATTGTTTTTATGCATTATCATTTCGTCTTTTCCGAGCTAAATCTAAGAGATTATAAATTATGGACTAATAAAATATCAAAAATCTGTAAAATCTTTTTATATTCGATGCAATAATTATAAAGATGTCAAATTATCTTGCGAGTCATTTAGATACAGGGAAAAAAACAGTCATGATTTGCGATGACGAGCTTGATTTGCTCGAATTCTTTGGACTGGCCCTGAAGATAAAATACAATGTAATTCTGGTTAGTTCTGGGGAGGATTGTATTGATAAATAGATAGATGAAAAGAACAAGGGTAACAAAATACATCTCATACTATTAGATTACAGATTGGGCGGTATGTTTGGCGAATCTGTTGCTAAGAAGATAAAAGAGTATAACGGAACAAAAATAATTCTAATATCCGCTTATGATTTAGATGGCGAGCTTGTGAAAGATTTGGAAGAGAACAAATACATAGCAAAATACATAGAAAAACCGATTTCCATAAATAGTTTAATTGAGTCAGTGGCCGATACAATAAGTTAGACTGAAACGATCTTACGGAGCTTCAGCTTTATATGTTACAATCTGGATCCTCGGTTTTTATTCCAGCCAGTCGTTTTGCCATATCTTGCTTTCTCACTACGTCCCAATACGCACTCTTACATTTCGGACATACTCTTGGTCGCACATCTTCTCTTGGTGTCCATTGATGACCACAACATTCACACTGATAACCTTTCAACATTGTTTCGGCCATTACTCATAGTAGCTATCGCATAGTATATAGTTTATACTGACTAATGACCAAGGTCAATATTATCTTGTAGTATTCAAATAGTACAAACGCTGGAACAGATTAATAAAATTCACATCACACATTTTCTCTATATCCTGAAATTGTAGTAAGAGGTAGAACGGGTAGGAAGAGATTAGGTTAACAAGCCCTAGCCGTCTACCATGGGTTCGCCGTGCCCTGGTCGGGACCAATCAAGACATAAGTTACGGCTGCCCGAATTCACAAAATGGGCATTTAAAACTTTGTCGAAGATAGGGACGGCCAACAGAATTTGTGCCGATATGCCTGCCGTCCCTACCTTGTACAGGTTTGCGACGTGTATTTTGACGTCTAAACATAAAAGACTTTCCGGAACTAGGTTATGTTCACCCCAACTTAAAGATAGGAAGCTACCAGGCGATACATAACTTCATTACTGGCCCACTGCCTGCTGCTAGGATGGCGCGCTCTTGTTAAGATTAGCTAGTTAGTTGATCTTGGTTAACTATGGAAATGGGATTAATGAAGGTTCGTTGTCACTGGACCCGCCTTCGCTATTGCTCGAATCTTTATCGTCATCTCTGTCAGTATCAGAATTTTCGTCTATACTATTTTCGGAATCGTCATTATCGTTATCATTATCATTACTGACATCGGTATCTGTTGTACCCAGATCTCCACCAGTCATCGCATCATCCAGGTCTTTGGATGTAGGTAAAATATCTGGAATTAT
>JAATVS010000707.1 GCA_014523695.1 Nitrososphaerales archaeon TH5895 | reverse complement strand
TCCCTCTCGGAATGGTGATTTGACATTTCCGAACTCTCTTACCTTGGGCCTACCGTCTGGTCCAACGGTCATGGAGTACCCATAAACAAATGGACCATATTCTCGCACTTTTGCTCCCTCTGGCGTTTCGTATTCCCTAACCAAATCTTTAGGAGTGCTTGATTCAAATTGCTTAAATCCTTCTTCGAACTCCCTTTCCATCCGATTTCGCATCTCATCAAAGCTTTTAAATACATCATCAAAACCCGATCTGCCCTGGAAGTATTTCTTAAACCAATCAGAAGGTTCTATATCCCAGAAACTCATTATCTAGTACTTCACCAAGGTTATTTTATGACAAATCATAATTTAAGTGTTACTCACATGCCATGAGTAACGGATTCCGATATTCAAAAGAGAGAACAATATACCACATATAAGATAGTTAATTACAATATACGATAGTTTTGTGCATACTTCCTTACTTATATCGCTACTACATACGATTAGATAATCATATAGCCACTATTATTATCATAAAAAATAAATCTGAAAATTGAAAGTTCCATGCGATTGTGGCAGCAACTAGGGCATAGCTAGGCCATGAAGGCAGGTACCACACTATGCCCTATTTGTGAAAGTCATTTGGCTCCTAGAAGCCAGTATTATAGTAGTTCTAAGATATTCTTAAGGATTCTAATAGTATCTTATATACAACTTTTTAATTATCATCCTCTTGTGAATCCTCCTTATCTGTGTCCTCTTCCTCTTCTTGTATGTTAGCCTCTTCTAATGGTGGTATATCTTTCTTCTGGTATGTCTGCGACCATTTGCTGGTACTGTGTGGGATCTGGTCAATTTCCGCTCATAACCAATGGGCTTATAATTTTGACTAATAAGCTTTCTAACAATTGATTGTTTTTTTATAAGCAAATTGATATCTAGCTGATCATTCGTAAACAGGCGAATGATTTTGTTTGGACAATCCTTGCTTTGACTTATTTCGAAGATCACTTTTCGAAAATCTAGAGGTGTGTCTAGCTTTCTTCACCAATTTTTTGGTGCTTTCGTTGCTATTGATTGTACCGTTATTTTCATTCTGATTTGAATATCGCAGCATAAGCTCTTTCATCGGATCTGATACAAATGTCGGATCCTGCTCTTGCGGATTCTTAATTATATTTATATCTGTGTGCTTTTTTCCCATTCTTTTGTCATCTGTTTTGTGGACACTCTTAGGCATTCTCAAACCCTCTGTGTTACCTGGCTATCTACAGAAACGGAGCGCATTAATATGATATGTCATTCAAAATGAGGAAACAATTTAGTTAATAATGTGCACTACGTTCCTTATTATTCCAAGAAATACTCAAGGTTTAATTGCGAAAGTAGCCACTGCAAACAGAAAGAAAGAAAAAGTATATAATCATTACTGTGAATTGTTCTAACCTAAGAGCCTCTTGAAATGTAGAATCCAAATCATAAAGAATATAGATAACTTTCTGAGGAAATATGCTACAGCACAAGGTAGGTCCGAAGTACTGGTATATGTCTGATAATCCGGAATTATAGTATTTCTTCCATTCATAGGAGTAGCAGTAAGAGTATATTTATTTGGCAAGATATCTATGGCCCGCTTCAACCCAGCAGTAACATTAGGATTTCTGATTACTAAACATATTACTAAGCTACATCTAGTATACTATTTTACTGCCGAAATCTTGTGTGCCTTATTAGGAAGTTTATATATAATGATTATAATTGGAAATGAAGCTAATCTAGGTGCAAACTCACCTAGTTATGCGTTTCCGTTACCTACGATATTTGGAATTGAGATACTAGCATCTGCACTATTAATGGCGGAATAGTGGTGGTTGTCTATACCGAAGGATTAAGAGGATACGGCGGACTTGTCATCGGAGGAATAGTCGGACTTCCAACGATCAGACGAACAAAAAATAGCGGGAATTAAGAACCCAATCTAGTTTTTTGATTCTCTTACGTCAATCAATACGAAGTCCTAATGGACAATAACTAATTAAAGGAATAAAAATTACGGGCTTTTCGAATGAAAAAGAAGCAATTATAGAAATTCTAGTTGGCAAAAATATGTGCTATTCTTAGCATATCAATGGATAAGCAATACATGCAAACCAAAATTAATGCAGTATTATCGGATTATGATGGAACGCTATCTCCGATTAATACATTTAGAAGCAATGTAGAATCAATACCAGAGCAGTTAGAGGGAGTCTTGTGGGAAATATCTCAAAGTATTCCAGTCGGTATCATCTTAAGTAAGGATTACCATTTTCTACATCCAAGGACAGGGTTTGCTAGAATACTCTCATGTATTTTGGGTGTTGAAACAATTAGCCATAGAATTCATAGAGGCATCAAGAAAGATTGAAGATTGATCCACGGCATAATCGCATAATCGCAGAGGATCAGGTATGAAGTTCGACAACAGCAAAAACAAAAATAGCAATATTGATTATAAATTGAACATGATTATATATGAAAAATGAACAACAACAAATTGCATTAATAACTGGGAGCTCATCAGGAATTGGATTTGAGACTTCCCTCCGTCTTGCACGAAATGGGATTTATACATATGCTACTATGCGTAATTTAGGTAAATCGAATGAGATAATTGATTATGCAAGAAAAGATAATCTCTCATTAAAAGTACTGCGCTTAGATGTAACTGATGAAGAGTCAATCTCAGGCGCTATAGACAAGATAATTGGTGAAAAGAGCCGTATTGATATCCTAGTTAATAATGCGGGATACTCTCTATTAGGACCATTGGAGCAACTTCATATAGATGAGATTAAAGAAGAATTT
The DNA here is from genome assembly GCA_014523695.1 of Nitrososphaerales archaeon TH5895. GTDB lineage: Archaea > Thermoproteota > Nitrososphaeria > Nitrososphaerales > Nitrososphaeraceae > TH5896. The sequence continues at coordinate 117 of JAATVS010000707.1, read as the reverse complement.
GAAACTAATTTCTTTGGCATAATAAAACTGATTCAAAGTGTATTACCTATAATGAGAAAACAGGGATATGGAAGGATAATAAATGTAAGCTCACTTGCTGGCAGGATTGGGTTCCCT
>JAATVS010000706.1 GCA_014523695.1 Nitrososphaerales archaeon TH5895 | reverse complement strand
GTATTGTATAAGATGACTTTACCAAAGGGATTCGGACCGGGTGGAAGGCGGGTTGAAGGCGGCGGTAGCAGAGAAGATGTAGAAAAGATGATAGGACGCAGAGTCGAAAACATGAAAGGTATCTTAATTATGGGCTTGGTATTATGTTGGGTTGCAACAGCTGGCGGTGTTTATGTAGGAGTCACTGTTTATCCATGGGCGTATCCCCTGCCAAGTGGAATATATGCGCTCTCTGTGCTTACTGTTATCGAAGTTCTTGGCTTCTTCTGGATGTGGAAGATCGCAACAGAAAAACCTCTACGTCCTTACTGATTTATTTCGCCATTTTTTCGCGACAAGTTACGCCTTTTAATCTCACTTTTTTCTAGGCAAGTTATTGTGAACGTTGATAAATTTTATATACAACCTCTAGGAGAAAGTTGTTAATGGTCTGGCTAAGACGCACAACGCATTATCTGTTCATAGTTGTCGTAGCTGTTAACAGCACGCTGCTGACTATTAATGCTGGAGACTACATATTCTACACTGATTGGGCATGGACTTCATTCGTCGTGTTCTCTATATCGCAGTCAACGATGCTTGTTGTGGGTGCCATCTATTACATGTTGTTTACGGGAGTGCCGGGGACAGCAACCTACTATGCCACTATAATGACGATTTATACGTGGGTTGCAAAAGGAGCTTGGTTTGCTCTTGGATATCCATACGACTTCGTTGCGGTACCGGTGTGGATTCCATCTGCAATGTTGCTGGACCTGACATATTGGGCAACAAGAAGGAACAAACACGCTGCGATACTAATAGGAGGAACATTGGTTGGACTTTCACTGCCGATGTTTAACATGATCAACCTATTGACCATACGCGACCCGTTGGAAATGGCATTCAAGTATCCTAGACCTACGCTACCTCCATACATGACGCCAATCGAACCTCAAGTCGGTAAATTCTATAATAGTCCAGTAGCCTTAGGAGCTGGCGCGGGAGCCGTGCTATCTGTGCCAATCGCAGCTTTGGGTGCAAAACTCAATACGTGGACTTACAGATGGATGGCCGCTTGGAGTAAGTGGGACTAAACCAAAATCAGCCAATCCTTTTTCTTTTTTCTTTTCAGTAATTTTCAGTTATTTCCTTAAGTAACCTTGACATGATTCCAATTCCAGCTATATTTGATACTGACACCGAAGCTTAGGAATTGCGAAAAATGGAAGTTACAATCAGAAAGGAAAGAGCTCAGTAGCTAGTTACTCACTCTCAAAATATCCAGTAACCTGGAGATATCAGAGTTAGGCCGACCATCGGTTAAAGAAACTCTCTGGCTTGAAGGTGGATCCTTGACATAGTCTGGGATCTTTGAGGCAATTCTCTCCTCATAGGTTGGGACCATCTCGTTTTGGTAAAATGTACCGATAGGTATCTTTTTGCCCCATTCATATGACTTCAAAATTGCATTGGACATCTTACTATCTGCTTCATCTTCTAAGTGAACAATTCCATCATATCCTGCTCCTTCGAGTTTGTACGTTCTAGGAATCTGCTTTCCTGTTTCTGAATCTAAATTATCTGATCCTTGATACCACTCTCTGGTATTGATATCGTTGTAAGTAGGACATGGTTGCAATACATCAAGGTACGCCAAGCCTTTGTGTGCAATACCCTGCTTTATCAAATCTTTAAGGTGCCGAACGTCATACGAGTAACCCCGTGCAATAAACGTAAAGCCGGATACAGCCGCAAGCGCAAGTGGATTGACTGAATTATTAGAATTCGGTAGTGGAAGAGATTTAGTCTTCAAACCTAGCTTTAACGTAGGTGAAGCTTGTCCTTTCGTTAATCCGTATACTCCGTTGTTAAATATGATGTATAACATGTCAACATTTCGCCTGCCAGCGCTAACGAAGTGACCAGCGCCTATTCCCAACCCATCGCCATCACCTCCGACAGCCATAACTTCTAGCTCAGGATTGCAAAGTTTTGCACCCTGAGAAAAAGGAAGTACCCTTCCGTGCAACGTGTGTATCCCATAGGTGTTAATAAAATGCGGCGTTTTGCCCGAGCATCCAATGCCTGAGAAGATGACGGCTCTATGCTTCTGGATCCCCATTTCTGAAAGGGCCATTTGAATAGCGTTAAGGATACCAAAGTCACCACATCCTGGACACCAGTCATTGTGAACCTCTGTCTTGTAATCACTAAGCTTAAGCGCCATGTTTTAAAACGATCCTCCTCGGAGCCTCTCCCAAGATAATTCGCACAAGCGCATTATAAACTTCACTAGATGAAATCGGTCTGCCATTGTACTTAACAATCAGATGATCCATGCTGATACCAATATTTTCACTAATGAGCAATGCGAGTTGTGATGAGTAATTCATTTCAATATCCACTAGCTGTTTATGGTCGCCAATAAGGGTGCGCACTCTTTCAATTGGGAAAGGATTCAAAAGACGAAATTGTACAAATCTGATCTTTTTTCCTTCATCTATGAGCCTGTCCATTGCATCTAAAATAGCACCCTTTGTAGAACCCCAGCTTATAACGGTCAAAGAATCTGGTTCATCAATTCCATACAAGGTAGCCTTGTCTTCGTCTCCTATCTGCTCGATGGCAATCCTTAACTTGTCCATACGCTTATCCATCATTGCCGTTCTTATCTCAGGGTCCTCTGTAATATGACCTTCTTCGGTATGTTCATCACCTGTATTCCAAAATATTCCATTTTCTGTTCCAAGCAAAACTCGGGGGGATATGAGGTAATTTGCTTCACCGTTGTTGTTGTTCTTGTTATCTCTGATCAACTTAAATCTGCGATAGTGGCTGGCATGACCCAAATCTGGCGATATATCAGATACATTTTCCATAAGCAAACCTCTGTCGATCAAGATTCTTTGTTGATCAAATATTTTGCAAGTAGTGATGCTATTTGCAATTGCTTTGTCGAGCATATGAATCACAGGCATCTGGAATTTTTCTGCAAAATTGAAGACCTTAATGGTATCATAATAGCTCTCTTCAATATCTCCTGAGGCGAACACAATTCTTGGAAACTCTCCATGTCCTGCCTTTGTGGCAAAAAGGAGATCGCCCTGCTCGTGCCTTGTTGGCAAGCCAGTCGCCGGTCCAGTCCTTTGATACAACGAAACCACTATTGGGACCTCGTTCATACCGGCCCATCCGAGGGCTTCAGTCATCAGAGAGAATCCTGGACCTGACGTTGCAGTTGCAGAACGTGCACCCGTAAGCGCTCCTCCTATTGCCATGGTTATGGCAGCTATTTCGTCTTCCGTCTGTAAAACTAGTATGGACCCGTCCTTACCTTCACCCTGTGGCACTATCTCATTTGCCTCAAGAAATTCACTATCATCACTGGCAGGTGTTATCGGGTAATAGGTCTGAAACTTGCAACCAGCAGTCAATTTACCTAACGCTGACGATTGGTTACCTTGAACTAGTATCACGTCAGGCAGGGGTTTCTTTGTAGTCAAACTAAAAGCAAGACCACTTGCATCATGATGTGTTTTAGTATATTCATAGGCATAATTGGCTGCCATGACATTCAGGTCAGCTATTTTAGGTTTTGATCTGAAAATGTATCTGATTGCGCTTCCGAGGGTTTCAAACGGAAAGCCTAGTAGTGCCATGGAAGAAGATAATGACATTACATTGACCATTCTTGACAATTTACTTAGTGAATGATCTTCAATCTTGGTTGAAAATTCTTCAAGCAATTGAAAATAAGGAATACTGAAAAGACTTACGTCGTTATCAGATGCATAGTCCAAAACTCCTTGGACAGTTAGAGGTTTACCTACCTTTTCTAGAAGACCGACCAATCTGTCACGAAAAGCATCATCCAATGTTGGTACCTCACCTATCTTGACGTCTGCGAGCTCAGAGTCGTAAACGATTCCGCCACCCTTGACAACTGAACCAGCATGCCTGAGCAAAGTTTCCGCGTCAAATGAGACAAGCATATTAATCTCATCCACGTGAGATCGAATCTCTCTCTCAGAGATTCTAACAGTAAAGTAGCTATGCTCTCCTTTTATGTTAGAGTAATACTCACGCTTTCCAAAAACCTGTAATCCTCCCTCTGCGCATGCTCGTGAAAAGATATTTGCAGCTGAATCCACGCCGCTACCTTGCGCACCCCCAATAAGCCAGTTGAGAGAGTTCTTCACCTTATTCGTAAGGGACATCGATATTATAGCTTCTTATTTGCCAGCTTTTATTAGTTTACAATTTATTTCGTATTAGATTTCATCCGCCACCGGTTGCAGCATCATACAAACAGCATTCGCATTTGTCTCGTTCACCACAATATGGACAAACACACAAGCACGCTTCCATAGCATTACCGCATATATCGCACGGCGGAGGATCCTCCTTGGTGTCATCAACCATGTTTTAAAATATTTAGTTGGTGAGTTATTATACTTTTAATAACTCGATTTAAATAGGATCCGAAAAGGAAATCATTCTCCAATATAGATTGATACTAATCTCTAAATAACTGTTGGAAGTACACTTCTTTAAATGACGATATCTCTCGTTCCATCCGAATTTGAGCAGAAAAATATTCATAGGCGTGGTTCTAGTTCTCGCTCACCATTTGCTGTTGGGACAACCTTGGTTAAGAGAGGATTCGCACACATGCAGAAACACGGCGTTATTATGGATGTCACCAACGTTGAACAAGCGCAAATTGCGGAAGATGCGGGAGCAGTGGCAGTAATGGTACTTGATAAACTCCCATTTGATGTCAGATTGGCAGGTGGTGTAGCAAGGACAGCTAGCGTAAAGGTAGTACAAGAGATAATGGACGCAGTTACAATCCCTATCATGGCCAAATGTAGGATAGGTCATCTTGGAGAAGCTCAGATCTTGGAGGAAATAGGTGTCGATATGATAGATGAAAGCGAGGTACTCACCCCGGCGGACGAGGAAAGCCATCTTTGGAAATGGGATTTCACAGTACCGTTTGTAAATGGTGCAAAAAATCTCGGTGAGGCTCTTCGCAGAATAGAAGAAGGATGTTCTATGATAAGAACCAAAGGCGAACCAGGGACTGGCAATGTGGCCGAAGCGGTGGCACATATTAAAGCAGTCAACAATGATATACGAAGACTTGGATCTTTAGTAGATGATGCACAGGAACTCATAAAGGTGTCAAGACAGTTACAATCATCTCTGCAGATAGTTGAAGAAACGGCCAGGTTAGGAAAGTTACCCGTTGTTAACTTTGCGGCAGGTGGAATTTCTACACCAGCCGACGCCGCACTTCTTATGAATCTTGGCTGTGACGGCGTGTTTGTAGGCTCTGGAGTTTTCAAGTCAGACGATGCTTCACAACGAGCTCAGGCGATAGTTCTCGCTACTACATACTTTGATGACCCTGCTACTGTGCTTGAATCGCAGAGAATGGTTGACGAAAGGAAATCAATGGTGGGGCTTGATACTCAAAACTTAGCTTTGAGGATGCAGGAAAGGGGACCATCTGTATGAGGGATAAGGATCTAATAATAGGGGTGCTGGGAATTCAAGGAGATATTGAGGAGAACGTTTCCCAAACTGCGACCGCTTTTCATTCTCTTGGAAAAAAGGGTGAGGTAAGGGTTGTTCGACACTCTAAGGACATTTCCGGATTAAGTGGCTTAATCTTGCCTGGTGGGGAAAGCACTGTAGTCAGCAATTTAGCTACCGTCAATGAGGATCTTTTGCATAAAATCGCCGATGCGGTGTCTGGGGGGATGCCCGTACTAGGCACTTGTGCAGGTATGATTATCCTATCCACCAGAGCTTATGACAGAGTAATTGGACAGACAAAACAAAAGCTACTCTCGCTGTTGAATATTGTGGTAGAAAGGAACGCTTTTGGAAGGCAAAAGGACTCCTTTGAAGCTGATATGGAAATCTCTCTGATGGGAAAAAGGCCCTTCAAAGGTATATTTATTCGAGCTCCGATAGTGTCAAAAGCAGAGGCTGGAGTTCAAGTTATTGCAAAGATGGAAGACAAAGTTGTAGCGGTTAAGCAAGACAATATTGTTGCCACTGCTTTTCATCCTGAACTTGGCTCTGACAATAGATTTCACGTACATCTTATCAAGTCAGCTTCTGATTTCAGAGATCGCATCAACGTAATGCGGGGGGTGGGATTCGAACCCACGAACCCCTGAGAGACGGGATCACCTATAACTATGATCTTAAGTCCCGCGTCTCCAAGCATGCGATACAATTTGGCCAGGCTCTACAACCCCCGCTGCTACTTTAAAGGACGAATCGACTAGTCCTTACTTAAATCTTACAGGGGAGGGTAACTTTGACAACCGGCAAACAATCGTGCTATTTTCCAAATACTCAGGAATACTCTGCTCGCACACACACCTCTCACGAAATGCGAGAATTCAACGCTAGAATGCGCTAACATAGTATAATATTTGGAACTAGTATTGTTGCAATTTCAGTCGAAAATGCGAAAATGGTTAAAAAAGTGCAGTTAAGCTTATGTAGGTGGCAGTACCGAATGTTACTTCCTACCTTGTAGGGTCTTATGTGTGCCTTGATAGCTCAGCCTGGCAGAGCGTTGCCTTGGTAAGGCAAAGGTCCGGGGTCCAAATCCCCGTCAAGGCTTATTTTCATGCTCAAAATCTTTATAGTGGGTCAGAACCTATACCGTCCATCTTACCAAAAACATTAAGAACCTTACCGAAAACAGTAAACCTCCATGAATCAAAAATCAGTGAACGATAATCTCCTGATTTCCAAGCAGCCTTACCCCTTGTTCTCTTAAGACCTAGGTCTTTGGAACCAGTACTTTAACCATATTTCGAATCTCACTAATGTAGACCTCTCTTCCCCTTTTAGGCTTGGTATCTTGCCTATACTTGGAAATGCTTCGATGCTTAAGAAGGCTACTTTATACTTATTGATTCCGATGATAAACATGTTGCTAATTTCGGAGATGATTGACTTTGCTTGCACTATATCCCACTTAACAACAAAAGCCGGGATAATAATAATACAATACTTGTAGCATAATGTTGGGATTTGTATCTTGTTTTGCAGTGTACTGGACTTTGAATTATGGAAAGTGATAGATACTGTCTGCTGATAAAAATTCAAAAATGAGTATCTTTGCAAATACTGGAAAGCCGTGAATCTCTTTTCATATCGACTCAGTTATTGAAATCAAATAGAAAAGAAATTGGCAGGTTTCTCGCAATCTTCTATCCAGCAAAGATCCATACAAAAGCAATGATCAATGTGTACTACAAATGCCTTGTATGTTACATCAGCCTAGGTCGCCTCTTAATCGCTGCTTGAAGACCAGCATGCGAGAGTTAGTTCTGGCAAATATTGGTTTCGATAGGTACTGATGGCTGGATTGAGTCTAGACGTAGACAATGGTGGTGACTGCCAATACTCATGGGGAGATTCATAATTCACTTTACCCTGTATTAGTAGTAATAGCACAATTCGAAATGATCGCATTTATTCATGACATACGGCTTCCACTCAGTTAATAATACACTCTGAAGTGTAAAGCCGTGATCTCTATAATGGTGATATGGTACTACCTAAAGCCAATATTTCCCATGCTAACGGAAAACTTAAGGGCTAGGCACTGGTATTTTCTTGACAATTATGTTTTCATGCACAGTGAGAACAGTTTCGCGTTGTCGTAATTTGGCTTTATACTTCAAATTTCTAGGTTTAGTTCTTAGCCTATATCCACAACATGGGCACCACAAACCTTCCCATTT
>JAATVS010000705.1 GCA_014523695.1 Nitrososphaerales archaeon TH5895 | reverse complement strand
TACATTTAGTAATTTCGTCATCCTACCCCAAATCATCATTGCTAATCAAGTTAGCTTTGATTGTGATGGATAACCCAAAATGAAAAGTGAATCCTAGCCCTCACTTACTGTTGAAGAACGGATTTCCTATTTGCGAGAACAGCAGCTATCCTATCTTTCTCCTCTTTTGTAGGGAGTTGCCAACGCGGCTGGTGCTACACTCTTCTTATACATAACTGCCAGAATGGCGATCGGTAGTAAGTACGGTAGCATGAGCAAAAACTGAAATGGAATAGTAGTTCCTATTGACTGGAGTCCCAATGCAGTCGCATTGACCATTCCGTAGACGAGAGCGCCTAATACTATCCAAAAAGGTCTCCATCTGCCAAAGATTACAGCTGCAAGAGCAATCCATCCTTGACCAGCAGCAATGCCTTCAGAAAAAGAACCAGTAGTTACTAAGGCGATATAGGAGCCTCCCAAACCCGCAAACGCGCCGCCTATGATTACCGACATGTAGCGAATCCTGTTTACGTTTACACCCAGCGTATCAGCCTGCTTTGGGTTTTCTCCCACCGTTCTTATCTTTAGACCAATGTTTGTCTTGAAGAGAAAAATATGAGTCAAGGGTATTAGCAAAAATGCAAGGTAGATCATTGCGTCATGATGAAAAATAATAGGTCCCAAAATAGGAATCGAGCTCAAAAATGGGATGTCGACAAGAGGAATAGTCGGTACGGTGGGTGCTACTGTGACTACTCCAAAAGTCAACCGATATAGTAGTGCAGAAAGGCCGACCCCTAAGAGCCAGATGGCTAAACCTGCAACCAGTTGGTTCGTGCGTAGGCTTACACTTAGGAAGGCCATGAGTGCCGCCATGACCATCGGGCCTGCAATAGCAAACAGTATTCCTACGATTACATTCCCTGTGACAAACGTTCCGATAAAGCCGGCAAATGCTCCGATTAGCATCATTCCTTCAATCCCTAGATTGAGGACACCTGAACGTTCTGCTATGTTTTCACCTAGCGCAGCAAGGAGCGAGGGTGTACTCATACGAATACCTGACGCTACTATTCCGATAATAAATTCAATCATTTCTACCAATTTGTCAATTCACTCCACTTTTCCCCTCTCCGCGGGTGGACCAATCTGCTTTCCATGGATCTTTAATTTGTCTTCATCGACTCTCTTGATTTTTTTTGGAAGGTGAATCCGGGTAAATACTTCTCCAATTAGGACGAAAACTAATACGAGGGCCTGCAATGTTTGAGCGAAAGCAACTGGTATGCCTAACGTTCTATACATAGATTCAGATCCTGCGAGCAAGACCGCAAAGAAGAAAGCGACAAGACAAACTCCCAAGGCATTTTCTCTCCCCAAAAGTGCAATGATCACCGCGATGAATCCATAACCGGGAGAGATACCCTCAATGAGTCGGTGTTGGACGCCAGCTAGAAGCACTGCTCCAGTTAGTCCCGCCAGCCCTCCGCTAATAGCCATAGTTATCAGGATACTTTTTGTTATGTTCATACCTCCATAACGTGCGGCTGAAATATTCATGCCTACACTCTTCAATTCAAATCCAATCTTACTTTTCCATAGAAAATGGACGAAGATGGCTGCCAGGGCCGCTACGATTAGTCCTGCATGCAATCTTGTACGGTCTACTAAAATAGGCAGCTCAGACTCCGGAAAGATATCTGGACTGTAAGGCAAAAACCCTGGCGCTTTGATCGGCCCTTGTAGGAGGTAAGAAATAAAGAGAAGAGCTACGAAATTGAGGAGAACGGTTACAATTATTTCACTTACGCCCAATTTGACCTTAAGCACAGCAGGCACAAGACTAAACATAGCTCCAAATGCAATACCTGCAATGAGTACCAAAATAACTGATACTACAGGAATCATACCGACCACCGCAATCCCAACCAGCAACCCTCCCAGAGCTCCCATATAGAGTTGACCTTCAGCGCCGATATTCCATAGTTTGCACTTAAATGCGACAGCTACCGCAAGACCCGCAATGAGCAGCGATATGGTCTTTACAAGGGTATCTGCGATTGCACGACTAGATCCGAGTGATCCTTTAATGATTATTGCATAGGCTTCCAAGGGATCCACACCTGCCGCATATAGTATAATTCCCCCAACCAAAAAAGCCAGTCCGCCTGACAGGAACGGGACGATATGCTTAAAACTCAGTCTCTTTCCAAGGATGAGAGTTGTAGTCAATCTTGCAGATCACTCTCTCCAATATTACCATATGCAATAGGTATCATTTCAATTAGTCGCCTCCGCTACATAGCCTCCCATTAATGGGCCTATTTTATCGACGTCTGCTGTTGCCCTGTCGAATACCCCCATTATCCTACCAGCGTATATCACAGCTATTCTGTCGCTAACTAGGAGAATTTCATCCAAATCTAGGGATAACAGTAAAACTCCTACTCCTGAGTCCTTTTGTTTAAAGAGTTGTTTGTGGACATACTCGGCTGCACCCACATCCAATCCTCGTGTAGGATTATGAGCAATAAGCAGTTTGTGTTCCTTTGACAATTCTCTTCCAAGTACGATTTTTTGTAAGTTACCACCTGATAAATACCGTACTTGAACATCTAAACTTGGAGTTCTTACATCAAAATTTGTGACGATCTCCTCTGCAAATCTTCTCATTTCGTGTTTGTCTAAGAATATCTTGCCTGAGTACGGGCTGCTATACCACCTGTCCAGAATTAGGTTTTCAGCAATAGTGTACTCTAGAATAAGACCCGTATTGAGCCGATCTTCAGGTATGTAAGCGAGGCCCCATTCTCTGATCTGCTTCGGCGACATTCCTGTTATGCCACGTCCGTCAATGAGCACTTGTCCACTCTGAATCTTTCTCAAACCAGAAACAATCTCTGCCATTTCGCTCTGACCATTGCCATCGACGCCTGCAATTCCCAATATCTCACCTTTTGATACTGTTAATGACAAGTCCTTAAGCGCTTGCACCCCAGAGTTATTCAGTGCAAACACGTTTTTGAGTTCCAGTACTTTGGCAAGTCCAGCAGAGGCTTTTGCATTAGGCGATTTCTCAATTCCTACATGGATTTCTTCTTGTCGATGGCCTACACTGTGAGTGAGTGACCTTCCTATCATCAATTTTGCAAGTTCTGTTTCGGTTGTCTGTGCAGTCATTACCGTGCCAATGACTTTTCCACCTCTAAGAACCGTTACACGTGTGCTTGCCTCAATGACTTCTTTTAACTTGTGTGTGATGAATATTATCGAAAGTCCGGCCTTTACCATAGCAGATAACGTCGAAAACAACGCCTTCTCTTCAACGGGAGTAAGCATTGAAGTAGGCTCATCAAGGATTAGAATATCAATATCCCTGTAGAGTGCTTTTATTATTTCTACCCGCTGCTGTTCGCCCACAGATAGATCACCTACGATCGCTTTTGGGTCAATCTTAAGACCGTACCTCTTGGATAATTCCAAGATCCTTTTTTCTGCTTCCGCCATCCTCAAGAAAATAGATCTTCCAGGTGACTTTAGTCCGACAATAATGTTCTCTGTAACTGTATGGCTAGGTGTCAATAAGAAATGCTGATGAACCATAGCTATCCCAAGGCCTATGGCATCAAGAGGAGATTTTATGTCAACCCTTTTCCCCTTCACAAAAATTTCTCCCGCTTCTGGTTTGTATAGGCCGTAGAGTACACTCATCAGAGTTGTCTTTCCAGCACCGTTCTCTCCAAGAAGACCATGAATTTCACCTTTAAAAAGATCGAGGTGCACATCGTTATTGGCTATAACCTCATTAAATCTGCACGTTATGCCGTTCATAGAAAGCACCGGTAGGTCACCCAGCGTTCCGGCTGGCAACGAATGTGAGGGATTCGGGCTCGAGGGGGAAGAAGGAGTGTAAGCAGAATGGTCAACATTCGAGTTATTAAGAAGAAAAGAACCAGCATCAGACATATTTAGCTAAATATCTCTCTTTGCACTTGCATTGACAATACCATGAACAAAATTGATCTCCTCCTGTATTGACAACTTTCCTACTTTTTACCCCATGGCTAGAGAATTGACACTTCAGATAATCTACAAGGTTGTCATGTCCAGTGATCCCATTCTGATCCTTTTTATGGAACAAAAATTAAGATGAAGCTTCTGTCCGTTCCGGAACTACGATCTTGCCACTTATTATATCTTGGACTATTTGGTTAAGCTTCTGTTTCACATCAGCTGGGACCTTGCTGTCTAGGTTATGGAATGGTGCTACGAATACGATACCATCCCCTGAGGCACCTTTTGCTGCCTCTAATCCGGGCTTATAAAGCTGACCACTGAAGTTACCGTTCTGGACCATATTTATGGCTTGTTCGAAAGCCTTCTCCATATCAAGCACAAAAGAGGTTAGCACGGTATCGGGCGCAAGATTATGCTGATCTGCTACTACTCCGAAAGCATAGATACCCTTTTCTTTAGCTGCTTGAATTACTCCCTGTCCTGACAGGTCAGCAACATGAATCATGAAATCAGCACCATTATTTATTAACGAAACTCCAGCCTCCTTTCCTCGAGCAGGGTCAGTGAAGGTATCGATATATTGTCCTATTACCTTTATGTCAGGATTAATGGATCTGGCCCCCTGTTTATATCCCTCGAATATGTTTATTATGTTCGGATATGCCTGACCACCTACAAAGCCAATCGTGCCTGTCTTTGACATCATGGCCGCCAATGCTCCAAGGACATATGATCCCTCCTGCTGCATTGGAAAGACAGAGGCTACATTACTACTGTTGGTTAGACCCGTAAAGACTACAAACTTTGTATCAGGATAGTCAGCACCGACTCTCAGAGCTGGATCGCCCCACTCAAACCCCTGAGCGATAATAAGATTATTTCCTTGATCAGCAAAATCTCTCAAGGTTGGCTCTATATCAGGAATCGCAACATTCTCGATAGTAGTCAATTCCAAGCCGTATTTTTCCTTTAAGGCCTGCGAGGCGTTGTACGCTGTGGCACCCCATCCGCCATCACTGAATAATGCATCAGTTAATAGTGCCACTTTCAATGGTGTTCCTTCTTCTTGAGCCCAGATTCGTTCCAACGACGGGTATGAAAAATTAGACCCAGTGATCAAGATAACAGAGACCATAATTCCGGCTATAGCGCCTACGAGCTTCCTTACCTCAGATCTTTTAGACATACTCTAAGATTCATAATGATTGCAGATCGTAATATAGTTTGTCTGATTTATCCAAAAGATTTATGATATATCATAAAAAAGAAAGTTTACATTGCTTTAGCGCTTACTCTTGATGATATGTGAAATCTAATCTTCCAGTATACCTGTCGAATTTAATACTGGAAGAAAGAAAATTGAACTTCCTTTTTGAATCTATTATTCAAACAATGGTAAGTTCTACAAAAGCCACCTTTCAATTATCAGCATGATCCTAATTACCTGAAATAAACTTTACCACTTATAATTATTCATGACATCTACAATATAATATAATCTATGGATGACTTTATTTATGCGCATTTTTAGCCGAGAGCGCAACTATGCTTAAATACCATAGCTTTGAATGCTGAACTACGAAAGTGGGCAAACCCATACCTTCGGTGGATACTTATCAAAATGTTCTAGTTAAGCACAACTATTACAGGGACTCACTTGAACTCCTTAGATTGTCCGATGAGATTAAGCGATATCCTGGAATTATGGAAGCCTCTCTAGCTATGGGCACCAAAACTAACAAAGAAATCTTGATTAAATTAGGCTTCCCCACCGACCATATCGCCAAGGCAGAAAGCTCAGATATGATAATTGCTCTGAGAGCTAAGGATGAAGGCTTGTTACTTTCAACAATCCCTAAAATCGAAGCTATTCTACGTGGTACTGGTACTGGCGGCGAGCAAACCCAAGATATGGACCATTCCTCGACTAATGATAGACATGATCTTGAATCGGTGCTTAGTTCTGATAAGGAAATTAACATTGCGTTAATTTCTGTTCCTGGTGAACATGTTAAAGGCTTAGCATTCAAATTGATCGATGAGGGAATTCATCAACAGATTTTCAGCGATCATGTCACTATGGATGATGAGCTTGAGATAAAAAGATATGCAATGAAGAATCGCGTATTAATCTTGGGACCAGGGGCTGGGACGTCGATTATTAATGGAACAGGAATTGGGTTCTCAAATGCGGTTACGACCGGTCCTGTCGCGATTGTAGCAGCAGCAGGTACAGGATTACAGGAGGTTTCCACACTACTAGATCATTGTGGAATAGGGGTTAGGCACGGGTTAGGGGTTGGAGGAAATGATCCTAAAGAAAAGATCGGTGGTTTGATGATGTCAGAAGCGTTCAAGATGCTAGAGGAATGTGAAGATATCGATGTGATAAATATAGTGTCAAAGCCTCCGGCAGCAAGTGTCAAGCAGAATATAATTGATCATGCAACTAAGCATGGAAAGAAAAAGTACGTAATGACCTTTATCGGCAGTAACGCATCTATGGAAAATACTAAAGTGAAAAAAGTGAGCAGCGCCAGGAGGCTTACCGGGCAATCACACAAAATCATTATAGCCAATACTCTTACATCATCGGTTTTTGCAACTGCAAAACATATCGCTAACATAAACAAGTCTGAGTCGTCAATCAATCCTATCTACGTCAAGATTGAGGATCTCAAACGAATAATTATGACAGAACGGAAGCGCCTTAGAAATGAACAAAAGTACCTAAGGGCATTGTACACCGGTGGCACTTTTGCGTATGAAACTCAGGTTATTCTTAATGGCCTTGCGATAAGGCCACTCTATTCTAATGCCCCACTAACCAAGGCACAACTTCTACAGGAGGCGACGAAAAGTTTCAAGAATTCAGTTATCGATCTTGGTGAGGAAGAGTTTACTAAAGGCAGGGCACATCCAATGATAGATCCTACAATAAGAAAACTCAGAATTAATGAAGAGGCATCCTATGATGACGTTGCGGTGATAGTCCTGGATTTTGTACTTGGTTATGGATCCAATCCTGATCCAGTTGGATCAGTTATTGACGAAATTAGAAATGCAAAGTTGATGGCCTCAAAAGCCAAGCGACACCTTAGCGTTGTAGCTCATGTCTGTGGGACGAGAAGAGACCCTCAAGGTTACGACCGATCTTTGACAAGATTGAAGGACGCAGGTGTTGTGGTTCTCCCTACCAATGCCTTCGCAGCAATTGCGGCTGCAGGCATAGTGGCCAAAAGACCTTTAGACTTCCGAGAGGCATATTTACGGTTTATTGGTGAAATCCATCAAGGCGAGTTGACGTAATGACCAACACACAAAAGAAATTATTGGATTCAGATTTGAGAGTAATTAATATAGGCATGACCATCTTTTATGATGCACTAAAAGTCCAAAACATTAAAGTCGTTCAAGTAGATTGGAAACCAGGTCCTGTGCTTGATAAGCTTAGTGAAGAGATTCTATCAAAAATTATGTAGTCTCATTCGAGAATAATAATGAATGACAAATCGTTAAAAATGCTGATGTATCTTGTTGTAAACGAACAGACTAACATGGTAATAAAATGCATCAAGTAGAGAATTGGCCACAGCAGAGGTAAACGATGACATGGCTGCTTTCAAATGCGAGTCCATAGGAGTGTTGCACAAATATATGCGCAAGTCTACAGCCGAGAAGAATTTAGTTGGTAAGGTCATAAGCTCGTTTCCCACTAGTCTCAACATCAAAACTTCAAGAAATGAACTGTTAGTCATAAGTCTAAACAAGATACGATCTCCTATCACAATAAATCTCAAGCCCCAAATTAGTAACTCCAATTTTGTGGGACTTGTCGATTATGGGGATCATGTCGTTAGATTCCGAGACTCGGTCTCCATTGGAGAAAGAATGAAATTACATCCCGCGAAAAGTATTGTCTTTAAAAACTTTTTTGTGAAGCCTACACATGCTGGATTAAACGAATTTAGTAACGCTGCAGAAAAAATTTTGAGTTCCCTCATGGAATTAAGGAGGACAGGATGTCTGCTGGAACCGGAGATCACAAATCAAGGCCTCCTTCATCAGTTCATTGCTGAAACTTCAGAGAATAACATTAGAAACAATAAAGATAACACCAAATTTATTAGTACGTTGTCTCATTCACTGATGAAAATGTGCGGAAGGGGCCCCGGATTCACACCGTCTGGAGATGATTTCATCTGTGGTTTTAGTTCCTTGTTTAATTGGCTATCACAAGGTCTAAAATGTCCTCCTATATCGCTGCCAATGAAGAGTGTCTGCGATTTGACCACTTGGATCAGCTTCAAATTCATTGAATATTATCAGAAATTGATCTTCGATGAACAAATCCAAGGTTTGATCAATTCGATTGGGGAAGGGCGTACTGACCATTTCATGTCATTAATATCCACGCTGAGCTGCAGAGGACACACGTCAGGAATAGATATCGGCACCGGTCTCTCAACAGCTCTCTTCACTTTTTGCGATCGGTCCCTAGGGACAAATCTCCTATCTAAGGTTCAAACTTTTACAGAGGACGGGAATCGACAAAAAGATCAGTATCTGTAACGATATTAAAAAGAGTTATCCAAGAGGCTCTAAAATTTATCTTAACTCGAATGAAGTGAGTAGGGTTTAAATGGGTGGAATTTATTCTATTATTCCACTGAAATCGCTCAGGAATAGTAAGATCGAATTCAAGTGAGCGCTCACAAATCTTCTATAATTCATCTTTGATAATTTATATTTATCTATGTATTCTGATTTTATGATAAATGCAAATCCTTGGATGTTCTGTGCATTAAATTTAAATAAGATACGTCTAGTTTAGTAGCACTTGAGTAATCCAAGATCAGATCTAATCGTTTTTGCTATTGGTGGAAATGCTCTTGTGAGATCTGGTGTGAAAGGAACATTTGAAGGACAGTATCATAACGTACAGCTTGCTGTGAAGCAGATCGTTGAATTTATGAAGAGGGATAACTGCAGAAACAGAATAGTTCTAACTCATGGTAACGGACCACAGGTAGGAGCAACTCTTGTAAGGCATAGGTTGGCAGACGATTATTATCTGGTATATCTGGGACGCATTTCTTTAGATGACCTTTTCTATTGGAAATTGTCACAATGAAAGATGAAATTAGCATTAAAGAGCGTATAAAAGAAGCTAACACAGTGGCACTAGAACGGATGCGTTTATCCAGACCCATTCTTATCGATATTAAATGTGCAAAGGATATTCTTCCTCAAATGAAGAAGAACTCAATATTTCATGCAGGTCCTCCCATTGATTGGGAGAGGATGTGTGGCCCATTACGAGGGGCAATCGTGGGTACTATGATCTTTGAAGGATTAGCTACGACTTGGAATGATGCAGTAAGATTGATAAAGAAGGGAGGCATCGAATTTTCTTCTAACCACGATCATGACGCAGTAGGGCCTATGGCTGGAGTAATATCGCCATCGTTGCCTATTGTGGTTGTCAAGGATCAGAGTAATGGCAAGACATGTTTTGCTCGATTCGTAGAGAACAGAGTACAATTTGGACAATTCGATAAGGAGTCAGTTAATGTTCTTAGGTTTTGGTCTGAAAAACTATCCCCTTTATTGGGCAAGGCGATTCGTAAGAGTAAGGGAATCGATCTTAAACCGATGATGGCAAGGGCATTGCACATGGGAGATGAACTGCATAATAGACCAGCTGCAGGTACGTTACTGTTTGAAAGTATCATATTACCTCACTTACTGGGTGTTTGTAGTCCAAATGATGTTAGAGAAGTTACAAAATATCTTTCAGAGAATGATATTTTTTTCCTGTGCATGAGTATGGCTGCAGGCAAAGCAATAACGAAAGCAGCTCATGGGATCCAATTTAGTACGGTAGTAACAGTGATGGCAAGAAATGGAACTAACTTTGGAATAAAGGTGAGCGGCTTAGGGAATGACTGGTTCGTCGGAAAAGCAAACATGATTAAAGGCTTGTATTTTCCAGGTTACGGCCCTGAAGATGCTAATCCTGATATAGGTGATAGTGCCATTACTGAGACTGCAGGTATTGGTGCATTCGCTCTGGCAGGATCACCTGCAATATTAGCACTTATCGGTGGAACAGCCGAGGACGCCATAAGGTACACATATGAGATGCGCAAAATCACCAATTCCCTTAATGATACTTTTACCTTGCCAATCATTAACTTTCAAGGTACTGCGACCGGTATTGATATCAGAAAAGTTATGAGAACCGGGATCACTCCTGTTATAGATACGGCTATGGCGCATAAGCAAGCAGGCGGTGGATACATTGGAGCGGGTCTAGTGCGGGCACCTTTGGAGCCCTTCAAAAATGCTTTACATGCTTATGGGAGGAAGTATAAATTAGTTTGAATACTAATATGCAGATCTTTTTCCAAATGATGTATAATAGTCAACCACTACAACGACGACAGATTTCATTTGTAGACAATTTATCAGGCTATGACGTGAGAGAATGCATAGAATGATGGTAGTCTAAATTGTCTAAACTGTCAAAACATCTGAGGAAGGGCGAGCTATGAATAATTCAAACACCAAGGTAAGATCCTTACTCGGACAATTTCCGACCTATCATCCTGCCTCATCCGAAACAAATATTCCTTAACTGTGGCGCATGGAAGGTAATAATATCCGAGAATCACGAAACTGGTTCGGGGAGGGCTCGTCGTGGCTAGGCTCAAATTAATATGAGGACGAATAAATGGCAATGCAACAAATTCTTTCGTGTAAGATATCTGGGTAAGTTTGCATCATGTATCACGATGCAGCTCTGAAATAATACCAAATTCTCCGTAGATTAGGGCTCAATATTGAAGGTTATCAGTTGCCGCAGAGCAGTTATACCACTAATTGCTACATAATTTTTCTATTTTTTAGTACGATCCTGGAATTTGCCAGAGTTAATAAATTACTCCTTCTCGAAGCCCTCTTTATGGATCCAATAATAAGAGACCCGGTCAGCACCTATCCAAAATGTTTCGGTACCCGCATCAACAACTATTTCTTTAGTAGCACTCTCAAACTTTACATTATGCTTGTGCAGTTCAATCTTTTCTCCTGTATCCAATCGAATCATTACTTCCCCGTTTTTGTCCACACTGGCCTTCAAAGCCTCGTAACTAGCCATAGATTAACTGATTATAAGTGCCTATTAACCTTTGGCGACTTGGTAAGCTTCCTATTAATAAAATAGCGAATGTTCTCCGGCTTTCATTGTTTGACGCGTTCATCTTACGACGGCTCAATCCAATCACAGGACCCATATTCGGAAGAAAAAGGGAAAATAGTACAGCAGAACGTGAGCCTAGATGAATTGACCTACCTAATGCTAATTTAAGGCTGGAGGTAACACAAAGTGGGTGCATTCAACAATAATATACCGATGTGGGACATTTTTACATAGTATTCCCATAGTACATTCGTTAGTGAAATATGTTCTTGACTCTTATATATACAAATCTATCTGAATTAGCGTGCTTAAAAGAAATTCTGTACAATCGTATATTCTAATAGCTATAGCACTTGGGGCAATAATGCTCCATATAGTGCCAACAACTCAAGTATTCGCAACTTCTTCTGGTTCGGCAGCCGCAGCAGCCGCAGCAGCAGGTAAAGCAGCCGCAGCAGCAGCAGCCGCAGCTGGAGGATCTGCAGCCGCAGCAGCCGCAGCTGGTGATGCAGCCGCAGCAGCCGCAGCAGCAGCTTCAAAATATGGATCAGCCGCAGCAGCCGC
>JAATVS010000704.1 GCA_014523695.1 Nitrososphaerales archaeon TH5895 | reverse complement strand
TTTTCATGCACGAACAACTCAAAATCAGACTATGGTTATTAGTAAGGAATACGAATTATATCCAATGTTTGGATTTACAATATACCTTATGTACTTAGCAGACTATTTCAAGCAAAAGAAATCTAAGAAGCAGAAAGCCAACAAAGCAAAGGATTCGTAGATAGTGCATGTGTCCAAATGTAAAACTTATTATGGATAGTGATCACCATAAACAGAAACAACCATTAATAGAACCTTATACAAACCTATCGGAAAACAAGAGTGATGGAATGCAAAAATCATACGTGAGCAAGCAAGAGAAGTGGATTTACTATATAGAAGAACGTAGGAAAGAAGTAAGGAAAAGAGGTTTTATACGTCTATAATATCATAAGGTTGGCCAACTTGTCTATTAGTTATTATATAGTTGAAACGCTATAAATTGGAAATTTGAGAACAAAAAATGAACAGGAATCTGTTAGAGGTAAAATTAGACAGCTTCTAAGTAGAGGTAAGACGCAACGCCAAATTTGTGAATTAACGAAGATATCACTAGACAAGACTAATACTATAGTTCAACCACTTAAGGAAGAATCTAAAGTTAACATTCAAAAATATGTAAATGAGGAACAACTAGCACAATACGAAACTACAGGACTAAATCAAATTATAGATTTAACATGGGCCTCAACAGATGAAGCCAGTAATGAGATAAACATCTCAAACATTAAGTTGTTTAACTACAGTGAGACTAACTAACGCACTCATAAATAACCAAGTAACTTTTCATTTTCTAATTTATTTAGGATTTTATACTTGCTAATTTTTCAAGAAATCAATATGCATGACGCAGAAGCACAATAACCAAAATAAATAAAGGAAAACTAAACTGACACTAGTTTATTCTTTAGTACAGCAGTTGCCTTTACCTCGGCAATGGTAATATTCTCCCAGCCGTGTACGTGTTGTCCGCCTTCCTCCTTCATGGAGGCCGCAACTAGATCCATAAAGGATTCTCCTTCCAACACTTTGGAACACCACAGGCATTTCCACTTACCCATGTCTCTTCTAATACTCTAAAAACATCATACCATATTAACTTATTCATAAAATGTAATAATACAAGGTTGGCGGCCTAGAAAGGTGCAGAGGACAGACAGGCCGTCACCTATGTTAGGAAGTACAATAACTAACCAATGAACGAAGCCACTACACAAATGCAAATTGCTATATTCAGTCGACAAAGAGGCCAATATGCCGCTTGCTTATGCCAGAAGAAAAGAGAGCTTCATTCGTTAACAAGAACAAATGAACTGTAGGAAAATACCTCTCCACTTTAATGTAATCAAGACAAGAAAAAATTAGGTGGAGATGAAACATAAGGTTATCACTGGCGTCACCGGAATCATGTTCAATGTCATGTCTGGCATTATTCGCGTCACTTTCGATCGGACTAAATAATCATCCGTTAGATGTGTAATTATATATGCCAGTGGTCGTTGGACCCTATCATCAATAGCTTTATTTTCAATCATAATGTACTTATCTTTGTCCATGTCGAAAAAATTAGAGAACAGAGTAGCCGTCATTACCGGAGCGACCAGCGGTATGGCGCTTGCTACGGCTAAATTATTCGTCGAGGAAGGCGCATACGTCTTTGTCACGGGCCGCAGCCAAGAAAGACTCGACAAAGCAGTCAAAGAAATCGGCAAGAATGTCACCGGCGTTCAGGGCGATGCTGGCAGTCTTACAGACCTCGATCGGCTGTTCGACATGGTCAAAAAGGAGAAGGGCCATATCGACGTCCTCTTTGCAAGCGCCGGTGTTGGCGAGCTCAATAACCCTCTCGGCTCCATTACCGAGAAAGGCTTCGACGATACGTTCAATGTCAACGTTCGTGGGACCTTGTTTACCGTGCAAAAGGCTCTACCGCTCATGAATGACGGCGGGTCAATCATTCTGAATAGTTCTATTGCGGGAGTGAAAGGATTTCCTGGCACCACAGTCTATAGCGCCAGCAAAGCAGCAGTACGTGCTTTCGCCCGAACATGGACCGCCGAGCTCAAAGGAAAGGTCAGGGTCAATGTCATTAGTCCAGGTACCATAGATACACCCATATTTGATGGTGCTCCTCAAGAAATGAAGGACGGCTTCGTTTCCATAATCCCAATGGGTAGAATGGGCAAGCCGCGCGAAATTGCAGCCGCTGCGCTCTTTCTGGCATCAGATGAATCTAGTTTCATTACAGGTATCGAGCTGTTCGTCGATGGCGGCACAGCGCAGGTCTAAATGAAGTAGAAGCAAAACGTCTTTGCCGGCCGGCAGATATACTGTAATTAGTTAGTCGAGGTCATCGACGTTTGCGCTCGGATTACATACACTAGTGTATTTCGATTTAGATGCTCGACCCCGAGAGGTCACTCTTCTAAAATTAAAGCATATCAGACTGAACAGCAAGTGAGAACGGGCCGAAGTTGCCAACTGCCGCGTTATGCATATATATTATGTGTTTTAGATAGTACTTTTCCGAGCGCTCCTAATTATGACAAGCAAGAAGCGTCAGCGTCAGAGGTAGTTACCGAAAGAGAGAATAATGCTGATGTATCGAGCCCTTCTATTCTAAACATTAGGGCTAACATGGAAGTGGCTATGCATAGTCATTGAAATGAATTGAAGCGATATTAGGTACCCCAATGCAGAGTATCTTCTATCTTTCAAGCAACGAACCAATCGAAAGTTCCAAAAAAGCAAAGTGGAGAAATCTATTTAAAAGAAGGAAAAAGACTTATTGTACTTCCATTCTTCTAAAGTAGGAGTTTATCTCTATCTCTAGCCAATCACTTAGCCCTTTATTCAAACTTTTAGTAAAACAATCTTTGTGTGTATACCATTTTATTTGACTTGTACTGACAAATTGTATGTAGTTGCCTTTATCCAAAAATATAGGATCGCCACAGCCTGCACAATTTCTTATCGGATAGACTTCCTTTTCAGGCATCAATCTTGATCTTCCCATTTATCCTTAATTTGTTTTTCTTCAATCGTTTCGCTATAGGCATCATAAGTTAATACCATCTTGCATTTGACACAGAATTTTTGATCTGGTCTATTGGGTTCGTTACAATTAGGGCAATGTCTAGGCCTTAATATTTCTGTTTCCTGATTGTCTTTTGGCAATATGCTAACTCTTGAAGAATAGATTCAGAAGATCCGTTGCCAAATAGTGTACATACTTTAGGTGCATCTGCGAACGCGGCGATTAACTGGCATGTTGCCGTAATACGTGCTCCTTTAGATATCTTGATTTCTGAGTTAGATTACTATGCCTTCTAATGTACAGGTTCGTTGAATCTTACTCTCTCCCCTCGGTTTGCCGTTTGTATGTCATAATCATGTTTGACTTATCAGTGCCTTTCTCATGCAAGCAAATATAGTACATCAGCTCAATCCATTTGCAATATATTTATCAGTACTAATGCAAATAAATACAATAACTGCAATAATTGGATGCCTAGATCTGTACCACGCAACAGAATACAAATAAAAGAAAGAAGAGAGAATGTCTTGGTTCTTCTTACTAAGGGAATGAAGGGCTACGAGATAGCCAAGGAATTAGGTGTAGATGCATCTACCGTTAGCAGAGATATTCATTATTTGACCGGCGAGTCACAAAATTATTTAAGTTCCTTAGCCAAGGGAACACTTCCATTTATGTATCAAACTTCGATTGAGGGAATAAAAAATGGATTTCACATTCATAGACGTTAAATAAGAGGATTGAAGAAGATAGTAAATGGACGTAAAACGGCAACAACAACAACCACAAGACAAACCAAAAATTTTACCCCTCTCTAATGGTCCTTATTATCTAATAAATGATATGAAGCCTAAAGTTGTTGAACACCTTCAGGATGATGATGGGAAACCTCTTTCGAATATAAGTGGGGTAGCATTATGTAGATGCGGAGCTTCAAAGAATAAGCCCTTTTGCGATGGTACCCATAACATAATCGGCTTCTCAAGTAGTAATAAGTTGACTTCAGATGAAGGTAAAATATCTAAAGGTAAGAAGAAAAGCTACGCTGGTAAAAATATAACAATTCATGATTATAGAAAGATCTGTTCCCATGCTGCCGAATGCATAAATAATTTATCTTCAGTCTTCAAGTTTGATGCAAGACCGTGGATAGATCCTGATGGTACCAATATAGAAGATATAATAAAGACTATTCGAAAGTGTCCGTCTGGTGCACTTAGCTATTCCATCGATGGGGTAGAACATAAGGAACAAAACGAAAGAGATCCTATGGTTACTGCTTCAAGGAATGGTCCATTTCTTATAGCAGGAGGCGTAGAATTAATTGGAGATAATATACAATGGGAGGAGGGATATTCAAAAGAACATTATACTCTTTGTAGATGTGGTGCTTCCAACAACAAACCATTTTGTGACGGCATGCACAAGTCAATTAATTTTGTGGACAATAGTAAATAAAAAATACAAGATGATACGCCATATGATCAGATCCTGCTTTTGGAATGAGAAACCATATTAGTATCCACATTAACTAGCTCATTCATTTTACATAGTTACATAATGAAGGGTTTATGACCATTAAAGTCTAGTTATGGACATTTTAAGCTATTGTTGAAAAATAAAAAGTTATAATCTTGATTTGCTTTCATATTTTTATTTAACATGATGATTCTGATATGCAACCAGACCGACTATGCTTTTGTCAGGCGGCGGGGAAGTTTATTACTGACACACTGTTTGAACCTTCGTTACCCACATAAATATTGCCATTGCTTGGGTTGTACTGTGTGAAGCTTGGAGAATCACCAACACTAACAGTATGAATCACTTTATTTGTGACATTGTCTAGTACAGATACGTAGCCCGCCTGGGGATCACCAGCATCATCCACAGATGTAACATAGACATTACCATTGCTTGGATTGTACACTAAAGAGTCTGGACCGTTTGAGAGTAAAAGATGAGATAAACATGGAGGAATGAGGTTTTATTAGAAAACTGCACATATATACCATAAACAATTCTTATTATGACAATGACAATCAATGCATACGCGGCTTATGAAATAAACGGAAGATTAGAACCGCTCGTATATGAACCAAGTTCTTTGAAGCCAGATGAAATAGAGATTGATGTAGAGTATTGTGGTATTTGTCGAAGTGATCTGCATATGCTCAAGAACGATTGGAGAGTTTCAAAGTATCCACTAGTTCCAGGACATGAGGTTG
>JAATVS010000703.1 GCA_014523695.1 Nitrososphaerales archaeon TH5895 | reverse complement strand
GCAGAAAGACTTGAAGATTTTTGGAAGTATTTATCCACTCCTACACCTGAAATTTCAGAAGCATTAAAACAATGGAAAGCAGAAAAAGTGAAAGGGACTAATCCATCAATTGCATCGGAAGAAGCAGCCAGACGATATTATTCAGTAAAGGCATTCTACAAATCAGGAATCAAAAATGTATTCCAACCAATTCATCCCCCTAGGCAAGATAAGCGATTCTGTGATTCTGAAAATCAATGGCTTGTTTACGACAATGAACCCTTGAGAAAAAGTGTAGAAAGATTTGTTAGATTTCCTATTGCAACAAGCCTTGAAAGAAAGGAACCAAGGTTGCTTGTTATTAGCGTAGATGCAAAAGAAGGAACAACCGTCACATTTGACAGCTATGAGAAGGAGAAAGGAATAAGAGAAACACAATATGGTAATTCATTGTTAGGGAAATCTATCTTTGTCAAATATGACGAAGGTCTAGACATCAAACATCTAATGGCAAGCTCGACGTTACCTGAATTCTATGTTTATGAAGAGATTGATGGACGAAAGTTTTGGGATGGTGGATTACTAAGCAATACTCCTATTCGAGAATTGTTAGAAGCACATAAGAAGTTTTGGGAAAAGAGTATAGGTACTCAAAATCTGGAGAATTCCCTTAAGAAAAAGGGAAGTGCTAATCTAGATTACGATGATAAACAAGGACGTGCCCAGAGAATTCCTGATTTAGAGCTGTACATAATTAATGTAATCAGTCCCAAGGAAAATGGTGCTACTACCGGAGAAGATTTCATACTTGAAGATATTGATGGAGTTAGAGATAGAAAGATGGATATAACACTTAGTGATGGATACGATGCAAAAACAGACGGACTTTTCACTGACTACGTAAATCTAATTGAAAGATTAATTAGCCTTGGAGACCGTGATGAGGTGATAAGGGACAGAATTAACAAAATTTTAGAGGAATATACGACGAGGCGTTTTAGCACGGAAGAGGTAAAGAAAAATTTGGATATACTCAAGAACACTTTCAAAATAGTTAAAGTAGTACAAATACAACGTACTGACGATAATGACAGCATTTCAGGGAAGATGGGCGACTTTACCTTTGAAACAATAAACAAACTGATTCAGGACGGATTCCATGATGCTTTGAGCAAATAACCCTAAAGAATTTGAATTAGTCTTCTGTTAGATCCCATCTTCGTGCAGTTTCCATCTCAATCTAATCTATTTAGCTCGTATTGAATTGTCAGAGATTTTTCAAACACTATGTTTGCGGACAAGACCATCAGTTGCTAGCATTGAGAAACAACAAAACCATAAAAAAGAATAAATCGACTTATAGTAGAGTGTTAAGTTATTGAAATCTGATCGATTCTTGGCAAACACAATACAGTCTACATTTATTATCATAAGAGCAATAAAAGACGAATCGTATACCTTGCATGTAATTCTTCTCGATGATCACAAAGTGTTAAATCTCATATTTTCACTGATATAGTATGGAGCAGCAGCCTGATAGAATTGACTGGCAACAATCGATAAATAATCCTGTTTATACATCAGATGGAAAGGAAATTGGCTTCATATCCTCTGTCCAAACAGATAAAATTGTAGTCACATCTGGTCCACTTGCCCCAGATAAATTCCTGGTCCCCAAATCGTCAATACGTAGCTTTGAAAATGGTACGGTTTATCTAAAAGAAGATTCAAAATTTGTATCAAGTAACTACCAATTTGAGTGATTTTAGATAAAGATAGAATTGTTATATTAGATGTTCTATAAGGTAATTACAAATGGTAAATACAGGAGATACTTTGCGAAAAAATGCAACGCTTGATGATAACACCACCAATTCACATACTGATACAATATTGAACATGTATAGAGCTTTAGTACAGAAAATGCAAGATCTTTTTCCAAAAGTTGATCAGCGTTTATTGCTTGATATTATAAAATATCAGACTACATATCATGATTGGGATGGAAGTGTCCTTTTAAAATTTGTGTACCCCAGCAATAATATTGATCTAGATTCAAAGAAGAATTGGGTCTTTAATAAATTTAGTAGAGTACCATCAGTAGAGGAAGACAGAACCCTTAGGTTTAAGGGGATAAGGATTGATCTGCATGTACTCGAACAAGTTATTCAAGAGGACAATGATATAGAATTCATAACTGGATCTGCAACTCTTACCCCATCATCTGATTCCTATTCTGCATAATTATTTAGAATGAATTGGGTAGACACATAATTAAATATAGAAATGCTATAACAAGATTAGTTAGACCGTCAAAATCTCTATAACTCATGAGTCTAACTTTTTTGGGTTTCTCCATATTTTACGTAATACAAAAGCGATTTAATGAATGTAATTACAATAATCAGACAAGCGTATAGGAAAAACTTCTGATTTGAAGCCTTTCAGACAGCGAGGAGCATGTTCGAATCGCAATATAATCCACGGTAGTTATTATGATGTGGTCAGAATGTCTTCAATTTAACGCTGACCTAGAAAGGAAAGAAGTTAAATCTGTCTTCTGTGATTCTACTGCTTGGAAAATGGATCTGACGACTGGCAATGATTGAATAGCGAGAACCGCAAGAGGCGAACTTTGTTCACTAATAGGATGTGATTAGGATGTGAGGAAATACCAACGATCAAATGTCAGAAATGCAGAAAGTATTTCTGCGGCGAGCACTCTAAAGATCATTTTCATTAGTTTAGCATTCTCAACTTTCGGCTTTCTTTAAAGTTCTGGCATAACCTGATGGTAGCCCACATCAATTAGCATGTCCTCCTAGCTCCATTCTATGCCGTCCTCTCATTTTGACCCTAGCCTACTGCTAAAAGACTATCTTATATTAGCTGCTGTACTTGGATGATTCCGATCAAAACTTTGCTTGACCAAAGCAGTAAGTATCTCTACACTATATTTGGTGACGCCACTCCGCATTCCTTAGCAAGAGATAAGGCCTGCTGGTAAGAGGCTTTTTTCGGCCAGTCCCGTATTTGGCCTTTCCTCTATACCTCAATAGTAAAACGGGGAACGGGACAGAAACCCGCCATACCATTTTCGCAGGAACGTTAATACTGGTTGTAGATTATTCCTTAAAATAGTTTTCTACTTTATTGTAAAATCATGTTGATATTTTTTCTGGGAGTCCCCATTCATTTCGCCTTTCAACTGAACCGCTAATATTCTAATACGAGTACTCACGTTAGGACTACGTATGGATGATTTATGTGATTGTATGGAGGCATCTAGATATCTTGTTTGCAGGCTAACCTACATGCACAACTATTGAATTTCCTTAATCCAATCGTACTGCAGAATATTCTATTAATCTGTAACGTGCCAGTTGAATTTCTCGCACCTTAACTCATGTTACAGGATAAACGAAGCTAGTCAAGAGGAGCGATTAGAGATTACCATAAGATTTCCTGCTCAAGATTATTAAAGAGCAGAACGTATGTCCTTAGCCTCAATATAATATATGTCCCAAATACTCATAAGTTAATTAACGCTTCTGATTTAGCAGTCTGCATGTTATTCCAATATTCAATAAACGCATGTGAAAATATTTTCTCAAGTAGTTCCTTTAGAAAACACACTCTCATGAACCAATTGCTCGAGTTCTATGACAACTATTATCCGTAAAATTACATGAAGTCTGTGTCTCAAATGCTACTTCGAGAATATATCTAGAGATTTCCTTAATTAAAAAAAGAATAGTTGTAACCCATATCATGCTCAATAATTATTCTACACGAGTTTCCATTGATTTCATATCTGTAAGGCATTTTCGCAATCCGCAGCCAGGTCTCTGCTATATTGGATAGTGAAGCAATTGAGAATCCTCCTTTTAGAAATAAACTAATGTCTACT
>JAATVS010000134.1 GCA_014523695.1 Nitrososphaerales archaeon TH5895 | reverse complement strand
TTCTAGTACGCATAAAACCTACAAAAATAATAGCGGAAAAAGATACAGCTGAATGGGAATGATATGGGAATGATAATGATTGAAATAATTTACGATACATTGAGTATCACGCATCTGGGTATATGAGTTACTATTGACTAAGTCATTCTTGATGTCAAAATGCCAGATTTTCAATTTGCCTATGCAAAATCACTTGTTTGATGCACTCTCATTGTTAGTATGTAATACGTACTATAAATCAAATATATACCTTTATAGTTATTCTTTTCTAATAAGTTATTACTAACTCAATACGTATATCCATAGAACCATAGAATTATAATAGACAATTTATAATCGGGATCTAATTTATTACAATCCATTCATATACATAAACATAGAGATTGTTCAAGACGCTATTCAAAAGGCTAGGCTTCGAGCATGAAGCAGATATTCGATCCCCAGAAGAGAAATTCTTCTCTGATATAGTGGGATACTCTGATCTTAAAAAGCTATTCATGAGATCAATAATTAGTAAGGAACCTTCGCATATTCTCTTAACTGGTCCGCCTGCATCAAGTAAGACGATATTTCTCCTACAAATGATGAAAGGATTAGACAATAGTTACTTCACAGATGGAATAGGGACTAGCGGAGTAGGTATGGTTGATTACCTGTTTGAACATCCATCAACAAAGTATTTGTTAATAGATGAAATGGATAAGATGAAGAAAAGTGATCAGGTTGCCTTACTAAATATAATGGAAACTGGCATTCTTAGTTCTACAAAGGTCAGGAAAACCAGACAACTAGAGATGAGCCTATGGATATTTGCAACCTCAAATAGTTTAGATAATCTTTCAAAACCATTAAAATCTAGATTCTTAATATTTTATCTCCCAGAATACAAGTATGAAGAGTTTGTCGAGATCTCGACAAAGTTACTAAAAGAAAGGTATAAAATCGAATCTAGAACAGCTTCAAAAGTTGCAGATAAGGTATGGAATGAGCTGGATAGCAAGGATATACGAGACGTCCTAAAGATCGGCAAGATGGCAAAGCACGAAGAAACAGACTCGGATATAGACTGGTTAATTCACACGTACAAGAAATATGCGATTAAGGAAAGGCATGAAACAGAGTCTATCTAGATATAACATATTAGTAGTCTTGTCTTTGTCTTAGAGAACTAAATCCGATC
The DNA here is from genome assembly GCA_014523695.1 of Nitrososphaerales archaeon TH5895. Lineage (GTDB taxonomy): Archaea > Thermoproteota > Nitrososphaeria > Nitrososphaerales > Nitrososphaeraceae > TH5896. The sequence goes on along the minus strand of JAATVS010000134.1, from coordinate 930 downwards.
AATAATATAGATTAAGAAGTGTTTATGAGAACTCTTCCTATTACATAGGCATAAGATCATAATGATTTTTTAGAGGTCACGTCAGCAAAAATAGTGATAACATCAATGAAGTGTATACCTATTCTAGTTGTCGTGTCTCTCCATTTTTATTCTTTGAATAAACAAATCGTTAATCTAACGTTATCATCCTCTTTTGCTTGACTACTCTACTATTTCGTTTTTTAACTGATTGAATACTTGCTTGACTTCTTCAACCGATGTATTATCCTCTAGTGTTGTTAGATCACCTATTGAATCTTCTTTATTTGCTATCGATTTAAGTAGTCTTCGCATTATTTTTCCGCTCCTCGTTTTAGGAAGTTTACTTACAAAATAGATTCCTTCTGGTGCTGCAATAGGACCTATGGTTTTTCTTATATGATCAGTAAGTACTTTACGTAGTTCTTCTGTAGGTGGATATTCAGTACGCAATACTAAAAATGCAATTACGGATTCGCCTTTCTTTTGGTCCAACCTTCCTGTTACTGCAGCTTCAGCAACAGCTTTATGTGAAACAAACGTACTTTCTAGCTCCATTGTGCTTAGTCTGTGGCCTGCAACTTTAAGCACATCATCCGATCTGCCTAAAAGCCAAAAATAACCATCTTCATCCATTAATGCATAATCACCTGTATAGTACATACCCTTAAACTTATTCCAGTACACATCCTGATATTTTTTATCGTCCTTCCAAAGAGTCATCAGCATTCCAGGCCAAGGATTCTTGATCATCAAATATCCCTTCTTGTTAGCATCAACAACTTCCCCATGTTCATCTACAATAACCATATCTACTCCAGGTATGGGGAACGTTGCAGAACCAGGTTTCATTGGAATAGTATCATTTATTCCGGTACATGCACTTAGTATAATGCCACCTGTCTCAGTCTG
>JAATVS010000702.1 GCA_014523695.1 Nitrososphaerales archaeon TH5895 | reverse complement strand
TCCTATTCTAGTTGTTCCTTCTGGATGCCATTGCAAATTTACATCTCCCAAGAGCAAAAACAATAAACCTCCAGGCTTCGTTACTCTAGCACCTTCAGTCAACAATTTTGACCACGATGGTAATAGGATTCCATACATCTTCTCAGCAGTCCGTTTATTATAGGGGGGATCACAATACCATCTATCAAATCGGTTGCTCCAATCAATGGGCAGAGATTGACCATCTCCAACATGAACAGGATGTCTGTCTGGGTTTATGTCCACTGTCATCAAGTTGGGTCTATTATTAACCCAACCGGAACAAACCTCTATCTCTTCTCCATCTAAGCTACACATTCCAAAAATTTCTTCCAACATTTTTTTGTAGCCAACTGGATACTGACCATTCTTTCTGCCAAGCATTCGAATTTGACCTGAAATATAATGGGGAGAATTGCTATGGACATAGATTACGCCTACGGCATTATCTAGGAAAAATGCTGAGTATTTTGTCTTTACTGCATTTGGGGCCTTCTTGACAATGTTATTTTTTATGAGGTCAATCAATATTGTATACAGGTGGGTATGCTTTCACGTTACTGTACCATGGTAATATATAGAAATCACGTTCGGATTATTTTGTATTAAAGTAAATGTCACATGTCACCCCTTTTAGGCAATATAGCAGTTTATCAATCATTTTAAAAAAGAATTTGATGATCTAATCTTTCATCATCGACGTCGTAGTACAGCTAATAGCCGTTCAATTACTCCCTGTGGAAACCGTGCTAAAAACTGATTTACTTGAGGATTATATTCAATCATTAGTGGAAGATATTCAGTACCGAATTCGATCTCAGTCTTTCCCTTTATTATGTTCATTTTATTGGATTTTGAATTTCTTAATTCTTTTTGTAACTGAATATACTTCTCTTTCCACATCAAACTTTCATTGGCTAACTCTTTTAATTGTGAGCACTTTGTTTGTAGGTCTCTTACCTGTATTTGTAAAACTCTGACTATATCCCCTGTGCCTTGCTCTATATTTGCCTCGATTTGCGTTGGAACTTCTGAATTAATTTCATGTGCTTTATGCAGGTTAGAATTGGTGTTATCAAGATCGTCTTTGTCATTGATGACTATGCTCTCGCCTGTAGATGATACTACTATAGGAATCTTATTGTCATTTCGCGTATTGTTCGCGATTTGACTAGTAGATTGTTCCTTGTCTTCCTTCTTGTCTGGATATTTTTCTGCAAGAATCTTTTCAATATATCTTGTGCTAATGTAATCTCCCAGCTCACGAGCTAATATAGAGCGAAACAAATCCTTGGGATATCGATGCTCTTCGAGAAGAGCGGCTAAATCAAGAATAATCTCTTTTTTACGCCTTGTCTCGTAAAATTTTTTGTGCTCTTCATATTTTTTGAGCTCGTCCCGCGCCTTCTGAATGTATTCGGTTATATTTTCAGGTAAAGGCTTCTGTTCCCTTTCGAATCGCTCTGGTTTTGATCCTTGTTCTTGTTCTGGATTACTTGGAGCATTGTTTTCCCCCACGGTATTATTTGGATTATCTTTACCAATCAAGAAATCCTATTCGCCTCCAGACCACCAATTGTGGTTAAGATTGATCTTTTGTTCTAGAGCAAGTGCTAAGTTAGTCCTAGGATATTCTTGCCTTTCCAGCCTTATTCTTGTCCTGTGATCTTTCATAGTTTTACTGTAGACACGGATTATTGCATCTTGTGCTAAACCCCATGTTGCAGAGAACCTCTCACCGGTATACTCTACAGAAGCATCGGCACCGAAGTGCCACATAGTGACTGTCCATTCTGAATGAGCTGGAATTATGCTGCTATCTTTATAATCAGCACGAGAAGAAATATCACCTTTCGCAATCAGGCTGGAACCCTTGATACCATGAGATCCATCAACTACTCAAGATAACCTTTCTTCAACAATAGATAATGCGTTTGTTAACCTGATGATACCATTGATGTTTAATGTGATAGGAGTGAGGGAACAACCTATTACAATGCTGATAGTGTCAGTCCTGTGTACGGTTGCCTTAATCAGTAGGTCCCTTATCTTCCAGACTGGTAGTATTATGTCCTTACTCTTAGAATTTATAGTGTAATCATAAACGAGAGTTTCGTTGGAGATAAATGAAGAGATGATGGCGTAGATTTGTGGACTGACAAACCTTAGCCGTATATCATGGACCGAACTCCTGTCTAATGGCAGATCTTTGATAATTCTGTATAAAGGGTGTGAAGATACAGCCGATTGTGATAGCGATGCTCCTAAGATGATTGGTACCCCCGTATGGTTACGTGTCACTGCGAACCTGCTAACTTTGTCAAACTTTACATTTCTGAGAGTGTAGAAAGCAATATTTGATCTGCAGGAAACTTCCACTAATCCTTCCTTCATTAGCTTAGAAACTTTATTTCGGAAACTACCGTGTGTCATTTTAAATTCCTGGCCATAAACTGCAAATTTCATAAAGTCTAGATACGAGAACGGCCTTTGTTCCTCATGAACTAAATGGTGCATATGCAGTACCATGGCTTCTATTAAATCACTCATATCTTCTACGATGCAGTTCTAACACCATGCCCAGTGACCTGTCATTGTCACTGCAGTGTCATCGAATATTGATACGTGGAAGAAACTCACCTGTGTGTTATTACTGCTAAATGAAACATGTGGTTCTATTTCATAATGCATTTAATTTCACATCATTCCACTTTGATACTACTTCAATCCACTTGAGGAAAAATTGTAGGAAATCTTTATGATTCCTTAACTGGGGTTGCATAATATCTCGTGTTCTTGCCCGATCCTTCTCTTCTTATCTTGATGAGACGGTATCCTTCTGCGAGAAGGGCGTCGATATCGCCTGAAGTCCTAGTGCTTGCACGGAATATTTGAATTTCCGTAGTATTTGGATCAGTAACAGCATAGTCAAACTTTCGTACTTTTTCCCCATTGCCCTCATAATCAATTTCTTGTGACTCAATCTGCTCAGGATCAAAAATTCGTACAATCTCCTCTCTATCCTTCAGGACGAGTAGTCTGTTCCCTTTCCTGCTCATTCTAAGTTGCGCATTACGTCGCAGATTCTCTCGGGCCTTTTCGCTTAGACCTTTCAGGTTATCTACAACGGTCATTTCGTGTGATCGTTACTCATTTTCAGCTACCCCTTTTTGTTCAAAAATCTGTCTAGTCTTGCCTATTTCATCCACCTTGTCGATGAGTTTATCCTGGATAAGAAATTCCTTGCATGAATCACAGAACCAACCATATTTCTTGAGAAATTGGATCCTAAGATAGTGAGTTCCATTCCTTCTGCAACCCTTTCCTGCGCATTGCTTATATTCAGGAATTATGTTCTTATCACTGTTAGACTGCAATTGGTATTCTCCTATCGTATGTCTATATTTGATGCCTGTTGGCTGGAAGCCTGGAAACTCTCACCAGTAGGCATCAATTCTTCTAATCCTATATCTTTAATCCTGTGGAATACAATTTTACCATTTTGTTCGTTAGCTTTTACAATGAAGACTGTAGATTTGTCTATTTGATTATCCCTTGCATACTTTGCAGGAATAATCATAGCTAATGACTTGCGTTTAGTTGCCCCAACTTCATAGGGCTGAATTACATATACAGATTTGCCATGCATGAATAGTATGAATAACATTCATATATTAAAACTGGTAGTTGTTTGCTACCGATATTGATTACGCAACCGCTTAGTAGTTATATGCAAGTTTTGGAGGCATTTCGTAAAGAAAATGCATATGAGGGCTTGAGAGTAAATAATCTCTGGAGAGCAACCGGTAGCAAGGACAAACCGGCTATATTGAAAGGCATCAGCTTTCTAAGAAGATGCGAGATTATTCAAACTGAAAGGATAAATAAACAGAAAGTGATAAACAAGTTAACTTCGTTAGGGCGAGAATTAAAGGATCTCTTAGACGATATAGATAGATATAACCAAAGTATTACGAAGATTCGAATATTAGTCTCTGATTACTATAAACCAAAGGAGGCAAATCGAAGTAAAAGATCAAGATTATTGAGGAAAGGATGGACTAATCCTGAGATAGAATCATTACCTGGGATCTGGAACACCTTGATTGCCATTTCAAACTTTTGCAATAAAAATATCTGCAATGCATTTTTACATAGATATTATTTCATATTAGTCTTCTATAAACCAAACAGAGATGCACAAAATGTATTGTTAGAAATAATTTTAGAGCAGATAAAAAAACAGCTTTTTGGTCGGGAAATAAAGGCTCAAGTGGATTCGAACTATCTTGAAGGAAGTGGAAAGTCTTTATCCACAGCAATTCTGAATGATATATATAGAATGTATTACGATCATGATGTTTTTTTCCAGAATAATCCAAACCCATCTCAAACAAATAGATTTACCACAAAGAGTGTACAAGGCTTGTTCTTTTCATTTATAATGCTAGCAAGACTTAATTTGAATCAGGTTGAATTTTTCATACAGGAGCTACATCAAGAAGAGAATCAGCATGAACTAGAGGAAATAATCGGAATATTTAAGTCATATCTTGCTTTCTGCAATAATTACAAAGGCGCACAAAGGGTTCTGAAAAATGTATGAGCTTGCTAGTAAGCTCTTACTACTAATTAAATAATTTTTTCAACATCTATTCTCGACGGTATTCAACTAAGCTTTGAGTTCATCTCTTCGAGAATTTTCTTTGATCTGATGGTGTGTACGAAAATGCTCAAGGAATCGTACTAGCCTACTGGGCAAATAATTAAGTCTAAGTTAGAATATTATGAGGATACTTGCAGAGCGAGAGTAGAATGATTCAGGACAGCCTACCTGTATCTATCTTTGTAAGTATTAACCTGAACTTGCTTTCCATCTCTTCACGCATTAATTTTATGTCTTGTTCTTGCTTCTCTTTCAATTTCTGAATTTCTAATTCTTTCTCATGTTCATTTTGCAGGGTTTCGTTATACGCTTCATACGTTAGAACCATTCTGCATTTGGCACAGAATTTTTGGTCGGGTCGATTATACTCAACACAATTAGGACACTGCTTAGGTCTTAATACGTCTACTTCTTGATTGTCCTTTGGTAAAATGCCGTATTCTTGCAAAATGGATTCTGAAGATTCATTGCCAAAATAATGAACGTATTTAAGGTGCATTTGCGACCTAGGACTCCAACCTGCATGTTGACTGAATATGCTACCGTGAAGGAATTTGCTCTTCTGTGTAAGGCTGCTGTGCCTTCTAATGTATAGATTCCAGGGTTTTATTAACAAGTCTCTTATCTTCTGCTTGTCTTCATTTGATATCGTTGGATTCCTTAGTAACAATGGAAAATAGTTTTCTTTGTAATCTCTCGCGTATATATGAAATAGGCTATCTCTGGATAATCGGCCTCCGACATTTCTTCTAATCATAGTGCAAATAAGGTATGCATTCTTGTTACTGCGTTGTGGGTGTTCGTCTAACCATTCCTTAACGTAGGGAATTGAGTCAATTAATGGGAGGTGCCTGGTACCGGTCTTGCCGTTTACAAGAACTTCGGCGTATTGTTTATCGCCGACTTGTCTATATACAACATCTTTAATCTTGAGATTTAGAATTTCGTGAGGTCTTGCCGATAGATCCCTTGAAATGGCATGATAACATCGGTCACGTTTGTTAGGGCACCATTTCAAAAATACTAGGTCGTCTTCTAGTGTCCATAAATCGGTTGGTTTGTAAATAGAGATTTCTTTCCTGCGTAATTGAGAAACGTTGAGTAAAAGCTTAGGTCTAGGTCGTTGGTTATGTGCCAATGTTGGACTATACAACCATTTAAAAAACCTGAGTAAATTCCGAAGGCGTGAATTATAGGTTCCAATCCACTTGTGTAAAGGGTCTATCTCTTCAGACTTTTTAAGACTGTTCAAATAGGATATGATATCTTCCCTTGTTATTTCGGTAAGGGGTTTGTTGTTATGAAAGTCCAATAATTTGTCTAATGTGTTTTGATTTGTTTTTACATAATTCGTACTCGGATTGATTTCGGTTTGCATTGCTTCAAAATATTCCTTCATGGTAGTGTCATTGGTCTTATTTATGATGGTCGTTAGTCGCTGCTTTTGTTTCTGCCGTTGTCTCTGCAAATCTATTACTATAACAAGTAAACAAGACTCATTAATAATACGTTGCATCATGCCGCATCATTCAAATAGGATACGATGCATTATCGGGTGAGGAGATAAATTGAAAATAGTTCGAATGTGGCTGACGATAACATTTGTTTCATATGTACTACT